>DAINOA010000038.1:0-16919 GCA_036735625.1 Planktosalinus sp.
TACTGTGAAGCTCTTTGGTGCGTTCTTGAATGCGTTCTTCAAGAGCTGCATTAAGTCTTTTTATTTTTTGTTCTTGTTTAACTCTTTCCGTAATGTCAATAACTAGAGCCATGACATACTTATTATTTTCCCATTCAAATGGATTTAAGCCGGCTTCAACGGGAATATGAGCACCCGATTTATGAATACCAAATAAATTGCGGCCATGACCCATTTGACGTTTGTCACTTTTTTTTATAAAATCTTTGACATAGGTTTTGTGTTTGTGGTGAATTTCTTTAGGGATTAAAATATCCAAATGTTGACCTGTGAGTTCTTCTGCTTTATAGCCAAACATATCCAAAAGTGAATTATTTATAGAAACAATTTGTTGATTGTTATCAACTATAACAACACCTTCAGATATAGATTCAGATATGAAGTTGAGTAAGTTGTTATCCTTTTCAAAAATTTTCATTCCTCAAAGTTAAGCAATCTACTTGTGTGGTAAAAGTTTTATTGGTCTTTGTACAAGCATTTTTTTATGATGACAAATATCATAGTTTAAACACGACAAGTATCGCAAATTTGCAGTGTAATTAACAAGGAAAATAATAAAATCACAATACGATGAAAAATTTAGGAAACCTTATCAAAAAGTCAACGGTAGCTCTACTTGTAGTGATGAGCTTTAATCAAATTGCATTTGCTCAGGAAGCCAAAGTAAATAATGCAGCAAGTAAATTAACCATTTTTGGAACATCAAATATTCATGATTGGGATATGAAAGCTGAAAAACTTTCGGGTACCGCAGTTTTTAAAATGGAAGATGGAAAACTCACAGGAGTAGAAAAATTAAATTTAGTTGTAGATGCAGAAAGCTTAAAAAGCGGAAAAAGCGGAATGGACAAAAATGCCTACGCAGCATTAAACACTAAAAGCCATAAAACAATTAACTACACGCTTACCAGAGTGAATAAAGTTACCGATACCGGCAACAATACATACACTATCGAAACCACAGGAAACCTTAGGATTGCCGGTGAAACAAAACAAGTGCCCATTACATTCACCGCCAGAACAACAGGCAACAGTGTGACTTTGGCAGGTAAAGTGCCGCTCAATATGACTCACTACAAGGTTGATCCACCACGAGCACTGATGGGAACTGTAAGAACCGGTGAAGAATTAACCATAGACTTTGAAGTAATTTACAACTAACTATATAACAAACATTAGAAAAAACTATTAACAATTAAAATCCAAAACAATGAAAACAAGCGTTAAACTATTAATAATGTCAGCACTGATATTCAGTTCTTCATTCATCGCAATTCAGGCACAACAGCCAGACTACAACCGAAAAGGATTTCTTGTAGCATCAACAGATTCTATCACCTTTAAAATTGGATTACACACCGTGGGAAGAGTACAATACTTGACCCAAAGTGATGTTAGAGTTTGGGATGGTGAGGATTGGGCAACTCCATCTAAAACACTTGATGGTATGCAAACATCTTTTGCAAATATTGAGTTTATGACTACTATTGGAGACGGTCATATTGATATTTTCTTTGATGGTTTACTTGCTACCCAAAGACACCCAAGTTTATGGTGGGGTAATAACGGGTATATGTATATTCGTCAAATTCCGGGAAGTTCTTTCCTTACTGCTATTAACCCATTGTTAAAGCATATTGATATCAAGGCCGGTAACTTTTTTGCTAACTTTGGTGAACATCAATTCACAAGAAGTATTAATGGAGATACACACAGAAATCCATTGATTGGTAATCCTGTTGTTGCACCACTTGGTACAGAGCCAGGTATGGAAATATATCACGATGGGAATGGATATGGTCTTATGGTGGGTGCCGGCATAGGAGCTCCCGAACAAGATTTCCAAGATGCACGTGGTTATTCTTTCCGTGCTAAAGCGTGGTTAGATAAAATTGAAAATGTGTATTTATCAGGATCTTTCTACACAGTAGAACACGAATCAGGAGTGAACAGAGGAAGTAATTTGTTCCGTCGTGAAAGACATGGTTCTTCTTATGGTGGTGTTTGGAACTTGAATAATGATAATTCAGGTAACGGGGAAGGCCCCGGTCAAGCACGTCCCGGTGTTGGTCGTGAACTTACTGCTTGGGAAATCAATGCTATAGTTACCCTTTTTGAAGGTAATAAAATATCAGCATACTATGGGCAGGCTGAAGATGTTGGTCCTAACCCTAACAACTTTAGTCAATCAGGTGATGAAAAGTGGAGTTACTACAGCTTTGAGGTAAAGCAAGATTTGAATGACAGCTTTTACCTAGCAGGAAGATATAGCAACATCAATTACTCTGAGTTTTTAACCCCTGATAATACAGGAGATGTTTACAGAATTCAAGCTGGATTTGGTGCCTTTGTGACAAAAAATATCCTTTTAAAAGCTGAGTATGTCTATCAGGCAGCAACCGGTTTTAATGAGGGAACTACTGGTGTTGTAACCAGTGTGGATGTGGGTATGAAGCCTAAATTCAACGGTGTAGTTCTAGAAATGGGAATCAGTTTCTAAGTTTGTTTTAGTTCAATGAAAAGGGGGTGAGGTTTTAAGTCTCCCTCCTTTTCTTTTTAATTTAAATAGCTATTCACTAATAAATTGCTTAAAATGAAAACCTTGATATATTTTTTTCTAGCGGTATTTTCCTTTTCTTTTGTAGTGAATGAAGAAACGGTGCAGCACAGAGTTCACCTCACTTCAGAAAGCTTTTTGTATATAAAGGGAACCTCAAATGTAAATACCTTTACCTGTGTGTATGATGCGGCAACGCTTTCGCGAAAAGTACCCGTTCAATTTACCCGCTCAAACAATACTATGCATTTTAAAAATGTAAAAATGCAATTGCAAAACACCGGGTTCAACTGTGGTAATCGAGGCATTAACTCAGACTTTCACGAGTTGCTTCAAACAAGCAAATATCCGAACATCAACTTTGAACTCCTTAGTGCTACACAAAATAAAAACAATGTTGAAGCCCAAGTAGCAATTGAAATAGCCGGTATCAAAAGACAATACATTGTACCTGTTAAAACAAAAGGAGAACTAGCTCCATTAGAAGGGGTACTTTGTATCAACATCACCGACTTTGGATTAACTCCACCCAAAAAGATGATGGGGATGATTGTGGTGAGAGAGGATATTGAAATTGTATTTGGATTTGATCTTAAGATATTGGATTAAAAAAATTAAAAACTCTAAACTTCTCAAATATTCAAATCGTTGAGCAAATCTACAAAAGATAAAACAAGCTGCTACCACTGCGGCGACAGTTGCACTGCCGGGACTATTGTTGCAGATGAAAAAGACTTCTGTTGCAAGGGCTGTAAAACGGTATATGAAATATTTTCAGCTAATGACCTTACTTGTTACTATGATATGCAATCGGCACCGGGTGCGATTCCTAAAGAACTCGAAGGCAAATATGACTTTTTGGATAACAACGCTATTGCAGATAAATTACTTGAGTTTGATGATGGTGTTAATCAAATAGTCACTTTATATATTCCGCATATTCATTGCAGTTCCTGTATCTGGATACTTGAAAATCTCAACAAATTAAACCCCGGTATAACAAACTCTCAAGTGGATTTCCCCCAAAAAACGGTGCGTTTGCAATTTCAAAATTCCACCATCAGTTTTAAAGAAGTTGTTCATTTGTTAAGCAGTATTGGTTATGAGCCATACATCAGTCTGGAAAATTATGAAGGCAAGCAAAAACCGGTTGACCGCAGTCTCCTGTACAAACTAGCCATCGCGGGCTTTGCTTTTGGAAATATTATGTTTCTCTCCTTTCCCGAGTATTTTGATTTTGGTGACTATTGGCTGGAACAATACAAACCGTTTTTCAGGTGGTTGATGTTTGCATTTTCATTGCCTGTTTTTTTCTATTCGGCATCGGGTTATTTTATTTCTGCTTACAAGGGTTTGCGGGTTGGGTTTTTAAATATCGATGTACCCCTCGCCTTAGGAATCCTGGTGCTTTTTGTGCGCAGTGTCATCGAAATCACTTTTGACCTGGGTACCGGCTTTTTTGACAGCCTTACGGGCTTGGTATTTTTTCTTTTACTGGGTAAATTTTTTCAGCAGAAAACTTATAATTTCCTTTCGTTTGAACGTGATTATAAATCTTATTTTCCCATTTCGGTTACCCGAATTAGTGAAGGAAAAGAAGAAGCTATCTCAGTTTATGACATTAAAGAAGGTGACCGTTTGCTCATCAGAAACGAGGAACTCATTCCCGTTGATGGTATTTTTATAAAAGGGAATGCACGCATTGATTACAGTTTTGTCACCGGGGAGTCTGTGCCCATTAAAAAGGAATCGGGCGACAAGCTCTTTGCCGGTGGGAAACAAATTGCAGGAGCCATCGAGATGGAAAGTTTAAAGAGTGTATCACAAAGTTACCTCACTCAGTTGTGGAGTAATGATGTGTTTAACAAAGACAAGGAACACGATTTTGTGGGTCTCACAAACACCATTAGTAAACATTTTACTATTGTCATTCTAGCGATTGCTTTTGGTGCTTTGGGATATTGGATGTTTTTTGATGTGTCTATTGCTATTCAAGCGTTTACGGCGGTTTTAATTATTGCTTGCCCATGTGCGCTGGCGATGTCGGCTCCGTTTACTTTGGGAAATATGTTGCGTATTTTCGGAAAACTGAAATTCTACCTCAAAAATGCCAATGTCATTGAAAAACTCGCTAAAATTGACACCCTTATTTTTGATAAAACCGGAACCATTACGTCCAATGATAAAAATGCAATTGTCTATAACGGTTCCGCTTTAAGCGAAATGGAAACCAACCTGCTCAAATCAACTTTAAGAACTTCCAATCACCCACTAAGCCGTTCACTCTATGAGCTGTTAAAGGAAAACGAAATTCTCACGCTCGATGAATATGAAGAACTACCCGGAAAAGGCCTCAGTGCCGGTGCCCGGGGAAACAACATCAAAATAGGCAGTGCAGACTTTGTTTCCAATCCGCATTCAGAAACGGCAAAATCACACTTTGAAACCGTTGTTCACGTGAGTACAAACAATACATACAAGGGAAAGTATGTGTTTACAAACCGCTATCGTGAAGGTGTTGATACTGTTTTTGAATCGCTGAGCGGTGAGTACCATTTGGGCATCCTTTCCGGTGATAATGAAGGGGAGCGCGACTACCTTGAAGAAATCCTTCCTTCCGGCACACAAATGAATTTTAACCAAAAACCCAAAGACAAACTGGAGCACATTGCCGGCTTACAGGAATTTGGTCATCAAGTGGCGATGATTGGCGACGGACTCAACGACGCCGGGGCATTGCAGCAAAGTGATGTGGGCATAGCCGTTTCTGAAAATGTAAATGTATTTTCACCCGCCTGTGATGCCATCCTCGACGCCGGAAAGTTTAAAGAACTCCCCAGCTATATGAAAGCTGCCAAAAAATCCATCAACATCATCAAGGCGAGTATTGGGATTTCATTTTTATACAATGTCGTGGGACTGTATTTTGCGGTTACAGGTCAATTGGTACCTGTGGTAGCCGCTATCATTATGCCCATGAGCTCCATTAGTGTGGTCGCTTTCACAACTGTGATGACAAACTGGATTGGTAGAAATTTAAAGTAGCTTCTCTCAAAGATTGAAATGTTGAATCACTTAAGAGATTATTGGCACTCATTTTCACTATATTTGGGTTTCCAACTAAATGAATCTCCAATGAAATTAAAGTTATTTTTCACTTTTACAATCCTTCTTTTCGTTTTTCAAAAAGTACATTCTCAAAATCGCACACTTCCGGTTGATACCACCATTATCACTCAGGATAAGGTAACTATCAATGGAACACAGATTAATTACACAGTCAACACCGGCACCCAACCAGTTTGGGACGAAACAGGAAAACCCATTGCTTCGTTGCATTATACTTACTACACACGAAATAATGTCCAAAATAAAGAACATCGCCCAATGGTAATCTCGTTTAATGGCGGTCCCGGCTCGGCTTCGGTTTGGATGCATCTGGCTTATACCGGTCCGCGTATCTTGAATATTGACGACGAGGGCTATCCTATACAACCTTATGGGTTTAAAGACAATCCATACTCCATACTCGATGTTGCTGATATTCTTTATGTAAATCCTGTAAATACCGGTTATTCAAGAATGATTCCCGCAGATGGGGAAGGGGTGGACCGCAAATTATTCTTCGGCATCAATGCAGATATTACATACTTAGCAGAGTGGCTCAATACGTTTGTAACGAGAAACAATCGCTGGCTTTCGCCGAAATACCTCATTGGAGAAAGTTATGGAGGTGTGCGTGTAGCCGGTCTTTCGCTGGCATTACAAAACCGCCACTGGATGTATCTCAATGGCGTGATTATGGTCTCACCGGCAGATTATAAAATTTTGCGTAGTGAAAATCTGGAATCACAAGCACTCAGTTTGCCCTATTTTGCGGCTACGGCCTGGTATCACAAGCAATTACCGCAACAACTTCAGCAAAAAGACTTGTATGACATTCTTCCCGAAGTTGAAGATTTTACTATCAATGAGTTAATGCCCGCCATAGCCAAAGGGGGATTCATCGATGAAGCAGAGCGAAAACAGATTGCTGAGAAAATGGCTTTTTATTCCGGTTTAACCGAAAAGGAAATCCTTCAACACAATTTGGTCGTGCCCACAAGTTATTTCTGGAAAGCTTTGCTTAGGGATGAAAGCGGTTATACTATTGGCAGGCTGGATTCCCGTTATTTAGGTATTGATAAAATGGAAGCAGGAATTTCACCTGATTACAGTGCTGAACTCACCTCCTGGTTACACTCATTTACGCCCGCCATTAACCATTATTTTCAAAACGATTTGGGCTTCAAAACCGATATTAAATACAATATGTTTGGCAATGTGCGCCCTTGGGATATGGAAAATGACAACACCCGTGATGATTTACGACAAGCGATGGCACAAAACCCTTATTTAAACGTGCTGTTTCAAAGCGGTTATTATGACGGTGCAACGACTTATTTTCATGCTAAATACACCATGTGGCAAATAGATCCTTCCGGCAAGTTGAAAGACCGTCTTGATTTTAAAGGCTACCGCAGTGGACATATGATGTACCTGCGCCGTGAAGATTTGAAAAAGTCGAATGATGACTTGAGGGAATTTATTTTAAAGACCAGCAAAAAAGGAGCAGTGGCAAAGTATTAGTAATTGAGTTCTGCGAGGTGAGTGGTTAGAATGATTACTTTTTCAAGATTTTTCGCACAGCTGTTTTTCCGTTGACAAAATAAACTTTTACAAAATACAGGCCTGAAGCCATTGATTCTAAATTTAACTTAAAGTCTGTTCCATTAACCAATTGGGAATATATAAATCTACTTTCGGCTGAAAGTATTTCAACTTTTTCTATAACGTCTTTCGCTTTGATGGTTACAATATAAGTTGCGGGATTTGGCGTTATTTGAAATGATTGTATGTTATTTTCGGTAAGCCCCAAATCACATTCCAAATCATTTATATATTCCCAGATAATATCATTCAGTAAAAATGGAACTGGCAGGTTATCGGGATTTTCTCCCATTCTAATCCAAACCATATTTTCAGAGGGGACAACGTTTAAATATTGACCGTCTTTACCCATTGCGGCATATGCATCATCTGGGGCATTTGGAAATAGGGGTCCATTAAAAACAGTTTGTAAACCGGGCACCATAAAAGAGGAACTTCCGTTGAGCCACCATAAATATCCATAAGCCTCATTAATGGATTGACTGGATGTAATCATTTGGTTGAAATAATTGGTATCAGTCATAATTTGGTTACCATCCCAGTTTCCGTTATTGAGCATTAATAGCCCAAAACGGGCCATACTTCGCGCGATGCTGAAGAAAACCACAATATCATCTATGGGAATATAAAGTCCTGTCATTCCGGTTGGGTTCAACACTTTTTGATTGGTATAGTTGTTTAATGTAACCCCTGTAGCATTTGCAATGGTTTGCTCTAGTAAAGTGTAGGGTGCATTGTGGTATGCCCAGCGGGTTCCGGGTGATACTAAACAGCTTAGGCAAGAACTGTCTGTACAATTTTGATTGGGAACATCATCGTTTAAACCGGTGTTCATTGACAGCTGATTTTTAATGGTTATAGCAAGTTCTTCAGTGGGTGAACAACTTGTCCAACCTTGGCCTAAATAGGTTGATGAGGGTTCATCAATTGAGAGGAATTCTTCTTGTTGTGCAATACCAACAACAAAAGCAGTAAGGGATTTTCCGGCGGAAGCCCAATACCAAGGATCAGACATAGTATGCTCGTCAAAATAACTTTCGATGACAATTTTACCATCTTTAAGCAGGATAAAAGCCTTGGTGTTATTTTCATCCAAAAAGGTATTGAGTAAATCAATTTTTTCCGGGCACCAATTCAATGTTTCCGGAGGTAAGGTTTCCCAGGTGGTTCCGGTATTGGGAGGGAAATAAAGGTTTTGTCCATAACTAAAAAGAGTTGATGAAATCAATAAAAGGAGAAAAGGTGGTTTCATAGAATTGGGTTTGATGCTTTGACTAATTTAACTTAAAAAAGTTTAAAATTTGTAAAAAACAATAGGAAGTAGGTCAATCAATAATTACCCGTTTGGGTAAGTGTATTAAGAACTTCGCAAGTTACTTTTAAGACTCATTTTAAATCTTAAATTATGAAAAGTATATTAGTATATTTTGTTATGATTCTTGTCCTTTTTTCTTGTAAAACGGAAAAAAAATCGGAAGTTGAAAAAACAGTAGATAATCTTTCTAACACTATCAAAGCAGCTACTAAAATGGAAGAAATGAAAGAAGAAGTAGCCGATTTATCAAAAATATCCCCCATTAGCAAAGAAGATTTCAAGGCCTGGTTGCCCGATGAAATTGATGGCCTAAAGCGCACAAAATATACGGCCGGTAATGCGATGATGGTTAACATTAGTTCGATTGAAGCCACCTATCAAAATGAAGATAAATCCAAAGAAATTAAGCTCAATGTTATCGACCGTGCCGGTGAAATGGGAGCCGCATCTACTATGGGTTTGACAATGATGTTTTCTATGAACTTTGATGAAGAAACTAACGAGAGTTACAAACGTAGTGTTACTAAAAATGGTACCAAAGCTGTTGAAGAATACCATAAACCACAAAACCGTACCGAATTGCAAATGCTTCAAAATAGCGATCGGTATTATGTTAATTTTAGTGCCAAAGGGTATAATCCTGATGAAAGTTGGGCAGTCATTAAAAAAATCAATTTTAAAGGATTGAAATAAAAGGAATGGTTATTATAGTTTAGCACTTCCATCTGATGCAATATATTGAAAAATAGATTTTTCGTTTCAATCACTTCAAAAAAAACAGTACTTTAACATTTTCTATCTAACCTGTAGAAAATGAGAACTGTTTTTTTAATCTTTCTCCTGGCGATTGTTTGTGGTAATTTTTTAATTGCCCAAAGCCCTGATGTGGTGTTTTCTCATTTGAGCGTAAAAGAAGGACTTTCGCAAAATTCTGTAACGGCAATTCTTCAGGATAGCAAAGGATTTATGTGGTTTGGCACCCACGACGGGCTCAACAAATATGACGGAACCGGTTTTAAAACTTACAGGCAGGAGCGCAACAACCCTAATAGTATTAGCAACAACTATATTTGGGATTTGTATGAAGACTCAAGTGGCATATTATGGATTGCTACTTTTGGTGGCGGACTTAATAGTTTAGACCTAAAAACGGGAGTTATTGAACGCTTTTCGAACCAACCCAGTGATCTAAACTCATTTCCCAGCAACCGCATTTTTTCAATTTATGAAGGAGAAAATAACCTACTTTGGATTGGTGCTAACGAGGGTCTCATCCGTTTTGATAAAAACACCAAAGAATCACAACTTTTTCTCTCAACCACTTCGCCAGAAGGTGTTTTGCAGGATAACTACACCGGCATAGTCACAGCAGATAACACTGGGAATCTATGGTTGAGAACCGATAACGGACTTACATATTTCAACACCAAAACCCTTGAACCCACTTACTATACCCACAGTCCATTTTCAAATGAATATCAAATAGGGGATATTTATGATATTAAATGGCATAACGGCAAATTGTTGGTGGGTTGTGATGCGGGTTTACTAGAAGTTGATACTTCAAACAAAACCGACAAAATAGTAATAGCTTCTTCAGATGTTTCTCCCATTAATACAACTATTACTTTTCAGAAAATCTATCCCCTAAATACGCATAAATACTACATCGGCACACATTCCGGATTGTTGTTTTTTGATAAAGAAAATAAGAGTCAATATCTGTATCAAACAAATGAAGAAGATACTAAAAGTTTAATACATAACCACGTGCTTAGCTTAACACAATCCAAAGACGGCGTTTTTTGGATTGGCACCCGTAATGGCATTAATAAGATTGAATCTCCAAAGCCCGATTTTATTCATTTTAGAAATTTTGCGTTGCCAAATGCCATCAAAGTTAAAAACATCAAATCTTTTATAGAAACCAAAAACAATTTGCTCTGGATAGGTTCAACATCAGGATTGAATTTGTATGACAAAAATAAAGACGCATTTCTTGATATTTCAGTGATTAGAAGTAAAATGACTTCAGATTATTTATTGCATATCTCTAAAGACAGTAAGGAAAACATTTGGATTGGAACACGCACCGGTGGTTTTTATAAAATAGATCCACAATACAACATTTTAAAAATTGCACCATCAAATAAAGATGCATCAAAAGCCCGGGCGCATTTTATTACAGAGGATTCTTATGGATATATATGGGTTGGAACCGGTGGCGAAGGGCTTTGGCGATATGACCCGCGTACAAATCTTGTAAAAATCTATCCGGTTTCTAAAGATGGCAAGGGTCCAAGTCACCCTTATATCTTTGCTATTTTAGAAGACCGTTTTCAAAATCTTTGGGTAGGAACACCCACCGGCGGTCTCAACCTTTTTGACCGCGACACCGAGCAGTTCTTATACTTTCAAAACCATCCTGAAAACGATAACAGCTTAGCAAATGATTTGATTTTGACGCTTGCTGAAAGCACTAACAATCACTTATGGGTAGGAACAACTGGAGGCCTGAGTAAAATGACCATTCAACTTCAGCCAAATATTTTTTCTAAACTTAAAGCATTAAAAGAAGAAGGTTCTGACTCCTTGTTTGTTAATTTTGGTCGTCCTGAAGGGTTTCCTAACGAAGTGATTTACGGGATTCTTGAAGATAGTCAACAACACCTCTGGATGTCAACCAATCAAGGGTTGGTGAAATTTGACAGCAAAACCGATAGTGTTCTCACTAGCTATGAAGCCGGACACGGATTGCAAAGCAATGAATTCAATCAAAACAGTTACTACAAGGGTGAGTCAGGTTTAATGTATTTTGGGGGCGTCGATGGATTCAACATTTTTGATCCGGAAAATATTAAAGGCAATACCTTTGTTACGGAAGTGCGCATCACTGGTTTGTCTATTTTAAATCAACCCGTTTTGGTAGGTCAAGCCGAAAAAAACAAAAAACCGATACTTGATAGTGAACCCTATTTTAAAGAATCCATCACACTTTCTTGGAAACAAAAAGTGGTTAGTTTTCATTTTGCGGCACTCAGTTACATAAGTCCCAAAAAAAACACTTATAAATATAAAATGGAAGGCTTTGATCAAGACTGGGTTTTCGCCGGAAACACCAACAATGCGACTTATACTAATCTTGACCCGGGAACTTACACGTTTAAAGTCAACGCAGCAAACAGCAGTGGCTTGTGGAGCGATACCGGCAGTATTATTACTATCATTGTAAATCCGCCGCCGTGGCGCAGCTGGTATGCTTATGTAGCATATTTGATTCTTTTTCTTACTTCTATTTATGTTTTTATAAAGTACAGGGTAGATAGAGCAACACAACGCATTCTTCGCCAAGCAGAAATTGAACGTGTTCGTGTGGAAGAGCGCGAAACGTTCAGAAAACGCAGTTCACAGGATTTTCACGATGAGGCCGGCAATAAAATCACCCGCATCAGTTTAGTTACGGCACTTGCCAAACAAGAAGCAGCCAAAGATGAAAAACTAAAAAGCTACCTTCTTAAGATTGAAGAAAATGTGCAGGAACTCAACACGGGAATGCGAGATTTTATTTGGGCGTTAGACCCCGGAAAAGATACGCTTTATGAGACTCTCCATCGCTTTGAGGATTTTGCAACAGGATTTTGTGAAGATGCACAGGTCAATTTTAAAAGTGAAGGTGTTGATGAGCAATTCAAGAGCTTTCCACTGAATATGAATCAACGCAGACATCTATTGTTGATTCTCAAAGAAGTGTTGCACAACAGCATCAAACACGCAGCACCAAATAATATTTATCTCAATATCGATGCACAAAAAGAAAAGACGATCATTTCCCTTTCAGACGATGGAAATGGTTTTGATGTGAACGGTGTAAAACGTCAAAACGGCCTCCATAACATCCAGGAGAGAGCCACTCATTTGAATGCACAATTGGAACTCATTTCAGAAAAAAACAAAGGTACAAGCGTATGCATCACGCTCATAAGTTTATAATTTGTGAAGCTTTAGCTAAAAAGATTACCCAAAAAGGTAATCTATTGAGACAATAGTTTCTGTATATTTAGCTATGGAAAAAGCCCATCCACATATCTATGTTTCAATTATTGAAGATGACCCTTTGATATTGACGTCGCTCACACAATTGATTGACAGTTCTTCAGGATTTAAAGTGGTGAGCAGTTTTCAAACAGCCGATGATGCTTTGAAAGGATTTCCAAAACCAATACCCGATGTGCTGCTTTTGGATATTGATTTGCCTGGTACTTCTGGGGTAGATGCACTTCCTAAAATAAACAAACTACTTCCCAAAACCAGTATCCTGATGCTCACGGTCAATGAAAGTTCCGATTTGGTTTTTCAATCGCTGCAAAGTGGTGCTGTGGGGTATTTGTTGAAAGGAAACACCCCTTCAAAATTACTGGAAAACATAAGGGAAGTCTATGAAGGCGGTTCGCCTATGAGTCCGTCGATTGCCCGAAAAGTGATTGGTTCTTTTCAAAATCAAGACCCTTACAAATTATCTGAGCGAGAAAAACAAGTCTTGCAAAAGCTCTGCAACGGCAGCAACAACAGTAAAATTGCAGAGGAATTGTTTGTTTCGGTAAACACCGTCAAAGCCCACATCAAAAACATTTATGAAAAAATGCACGTGCATTCCCGCGCAGAGGTAGTGGCAGAGGCGCTGAAAAATAAGATGGTTTAGTTTTTTGGGGATTAAAAAATTGAAATTCTATTTAAATAAATCAGAATGGCTGCCAAGTCTCACTAGACGGATTGACTTTGGACTTACTATTTGAAACCAAATAATTAATAAATCGGGTTTGATATGGCACTCCCAATTGTCTGCATAATTCCCTTTTAGTTTATGAGGTCTCATATTTTTTGGAACGCCCAAAGTGCCTTTTTCGCTTAGAAGTTTAATCAATTCCTTCACCAATAAAAGATCTTCCAGATTTTTGAGTCCAACCCGTTTAAGGTCTTTTTTGAACTTTCCGGTATATACGATTTCGTACATCCTATTTTTTGTTCAATTCGTTTCTGATGGATTCAAAAAAACTGTCAATATCATCCATCGGTTCAAGACCTATTCCATTTCTCGCATCTTCAATAGCCTTTTTGGTTTCTTCATTGGGAATATTACCCACATCCTTTACCATCAACATTTCGATGTAATTGTTTAAACTTCTTTTTTGTGCTTTGGCTTTTTCTTTAATCAGCTCGATGATATCTTCATCAAACCTGAAACTCATTGCTTTACTTCCCATTTTAAATTTTACTAATATAATTGATTACTCAAAATTAGTGTATATCATTGTGATATACAAATAAGTTATAAACAATAGTAACTTTCATTGGTTTTTAACACTGTCATAGTGTTTACCAAAATCTTCCTAAGCATCTAAAAAATGAGACTCAATTTCCAAACTGAGCTATCTGTTCAGCTATTCAAACTTACACCCCAGAACCTTTACATTCCCGTTGTGTAAAATTCCCGGGGTATTTTGTGGCGCCGGATAGGGATAGTTTACAAGCTTTAAATCAAGAACCTCAATGTTTTCTCCTCCTATAATTTTTAATGCAAATTTTCGGGTGGAGACTTCCACTTGAGCATCATTTAAATTATCAACTCCCTGAGGTGGAGCAACAACCACTTGTGATGCACTAAAACTGTAAATCCCATTTAATCCGTCTGGCAATGTTGTGGGAAGGTGAATTAATTTAGCTCCATTCACTGAAAGAACAGGTGCCTGGTTTTCCATTGGGTTACCACCGGGAGAATAGGACCATTGCTTGGGGTGTAAGGGTGTTGCTGCGCTAAAATACCCATTGGCATTATTTTTCACCCATTGAATTTTTCTTGAAACCGGGTCTGTGCCCACAAAAACGGCTTGGTGTTTATTTTGTGCTTTTATTGTAAGTGGCTGGAGTTTTTTTGCTGTTGACCAATTCACTTCAGCAGATTGTTTGTAAGTTCCGTCTTTCACTATAATGGTTACCGGATTTTTGCCTTGTCTGTGAATGTGTGCTTCGTCAAGAGCTTTTTGCATTGTTGCAAACGGCGCTACATTTGTTCCGGGATTTGTATCTAAGCCGTTTGTGGCAACATATAGAACTTTGGGTTTTGGTTTTTCGTCTTCGTCATCATCAGCTACTGATGGCATATCAAAAATGGTGGCATCATCCCACCAGTTTTCTTCTTCAATGGGCTCATTGGGACTGCTTATAGCAAACAAAATCTGAAAATTTTGAAAGGTATTACCGTGAAGTGTGATGGTATGAGTAGTTGAAAGAACTCCATTAAAAACGGGCTCATTGAGATTGATGTCAATTTTTCCATCGGCTTTGGACTGTATTTCGTTAATCATAGCATCTAAGTCCATATTCAAAATCTCGTCGGGAATGTTATAACCCATCGATTTAAGTTGTTCCATCATTTTGGGGTCTGCCATATTTTTACTTTCTTCAAGTGCTGTTGAACTTGCGATTTGTATGATGGGTTGACCTTCCGGTTTTAGAGTTGTAATATTTTGGTTTAATCCGGGTCCGTAAATTTTGCCACTCACTGCGCCTTCGGGAAATTTAAGCTTATCCAGTTCGTCTTCCATTTCGTCAAGCGAATCAAAGAGGTCGTTTAATTGATAGAGCATTTGCCCGGCATCAATGGCATCAAAATAAAAGCGATTATCCTGCACCGGTATTTTTGCTTTTTGCTGTAATTGTTTTGCTGTGGGATCACCTTGTTCTGCATACTGTTGGTTTATTTTGGCAAAAGCCGCCACCATATTATCCATTGTTTTGTGTATTTCTCTTTCGCTCATCGAGCTTATATCCATACCGGCCATATTTGCTGCAGAAGCAACTGCGTTTAATGCTGCTCTTTTTACATTTCCGCCATATTTTAGAGCTGCACCAAAAAGTTTTGCACCATTTTCGGCAAGATTTATTGCGTCAATACTTTTAGATAGTGCATCTAAGGCCTGTTTGGTTAGTGCAAATCCTTCTCTTTCAGAAAACCATCCATTTTCTTCATCTCCATCTTCAGTGCCTTCTTTTACTTTTTCTCGTTGAGCAGGTGGTGGTGGTTCTGCCGGAGCATTACCACCAATACGAGTTATATGTGGTTTTGCCTGATACTCTTTCATATAACTTAAATATCCAATCAAATTATCCCTCCAGAATTTCTGAACTTGTTTTATTTGCTTCATTTTTTCAGTATCCATAGTCCCTTGCTCCATCACTTGAAACGCTCTTGGTGTAGTGTGGATAAAAGTGCTGAAATTTGCTGTAAGTTCTCCAAAACCCGAGTCGGCTTTAATCATTTCCATATCCTGACAAAAATTGGGTCCAGGCACATATTTATCCATCATTCCTCTAATGTGAAACGCGGCCTTTTTGTCTTTTACCGAAGTAGTAAATGAATTAAAAGGGTTGCTTTCATCAAGTTTTAAAACCCACATAGTAACTCCAGATTTTACGCGGTTATTTTCAGGGCAGGGGTCTAAGAAATCCTCTTCAATAACCAGCACAGAAGCGCCTTCACTTGTTATAGACTCCAGCAATGGCAAGGGTATTTTTTGTGCAGCGATGTTATATATTCCTGTTCCAATGGCACTTTTAGCATTCAATACTTTAAATTCTTGAAAGCCCGCATTGTTTTGCAAATAAAGATCTTCCAAGCCTTCGGGAACTCCACCGGGAATTTGTGCAGTCAATAATACAGAAATAAAAAGACAGGAAATTGTTAGTAATTTTTTCATCTCGCGTGGTTTGAAAAGTTTGAATACCAAAGCTATGTTTCAACATCAAATATGCGCTTACCCATTTGGGTAGTTTTAAATATTACCTGAATGGGTAGTAAACATCTTTAGAAACTTGGGTATTTTTAACCCAACTATATCTTAAATAACTCACTATGAAATCATTGTTAACCTCACTTCAGTTGATTGCCAAATTATCCAATTTGTTAAAATCTTTATTTATGGTGCTCTTTTTATTTGGAGCTTTATTTTCAGTGCACTCACAAGAAACTGAAGCACCTGCACCCATTTTATTTATTTATGACGCCAGCGGGTCTATGTGGGCTCAAATGGAAGGAAAACCCCGAGTAGAAATTGCCAGAGATGTACTTTCAACTTCGGTCAATAATCTTCCTGCCAATCAAAAAATAGGTCTTATGGCTTATGGTCATCGCAAAAAAGGTGATTGCAACGATGTGGAACTTATTGCAGGAATAGACAACACCAGCAAAGAAAAAATTGTTTCAGCTATTAAAAAAATCAGTCCCATTGGGATGACGCCATT
>DAINOA010000039.1:0-16535 GCA_036735625.1 Planktosalinus sp.
AGCATCTGACTGTTAATCAGAGGGTCCTTGGTTCGAGCCCAAGAGGGGGAGCAAGTCTCGAGTCCGCCGCAGGCGGAGGAGCAAAACAAACCTGACACGAAAGTGTCGGGTTTTTTTTGTAGAGATTTTTGAGCGACCTGCCTGCTGTAGGCAAGGAAGTTTGCCACGATAACCATCGGGAAGCCCAAAAGGGGAAACAAAACAGTTCACGCACCATAAAGGTGAAGAAGCAAAATTTAAAAAAAGGTTTTATGAATCATCATAAAACCCATTTTTTATTAAAATCTTTTTAAACGTCTTCTATCTGAAATAAATCCCCACTCCTCCCAAACCTTCCACAGTAGCAAAAAGAGCGTCTTCGGCAACTACATTCACCATTGGTCCAAGGGCTCCGGATAATATAATATCTCCAGATTTTAACGGGCTTTTCATTTCCACCATTTTTATTGCCAGCCATTGCACAGCAATAAGTGGTGAGCCCAAACAAGCAGATCCGCTTCCTTGTGAGACCAATTGGTTATTTTGAAACAATTGCATTTCGCAATCAATGACATCTATCTCTGAAAGTTTTCTTTTGACATCCCCTAGCACAAAATGGCTTGCCGAGGCATTGTCTGCAATCGTGTCTGTAATTTTAATATCCCAGTTGGCAATTCGGCTGCCCACAATTTCAATAGCCGCAACAGCATAATCGATTGCTTCTTCAATTTCTGTGAGAGATGGATTTTTTGAAAGGAGGTCTTTTTTGAGTACAAAGGCTATTTCGGCTTCTGCTTTGGGTTGCATGGTTTCAGAAATAGATAGCATTCCTCCGTTTTTGATTTCCATATCGTCAAACAACATTCCAAAGTCGGGTTGATCAACGCCCAGTTGCTGTTGCACTTTTACAGAGGTGAGACCTATTTTCTTACCCACGATTCTTGCCCCGCTTTTGATACGACTTTGAGTAATAATGTTTTGAACAGCATAAGCACTTTCCTGTGATATTTCACCAATAAAGGTTCTAATGGGCACACAGGGAATTTTGATTTTCTGAGCCATTTGTAATGCTTTTGCCGCTTTTTGTATGTCTGATAGTGAAGACATTATTTTGAATACTTTGGCGAAAGATTTTTTAGCATATCTTCAGTGATAGCATCCAAATCATAGCTGTGTTGCCAACCCCAATCAACTCGAGCCTCCTGGTCATCAATACTTTGAGGCCAGCTGTCTGCTATGGCTTGCCTGAAGTCTGGCTCATATTCAATTTTAAAGCCCGGCAATTGTTTTTGAATACTCGCAGTAATCTCTTCAGGCTCAAAGCTTATTGCAGCCAGATTGTAAGAGGAGCGTATTTTTATTTTTTCTGAAGGAGCACTCATTAAATCAAGAGTTGCCCTGATGGCATCGTCCATATAAATCATTGGTAATGTTGTACTTGCTTTGAGAAAACAAATATATTTATTGTGTTTCAAGGCTTTATGATAAATATCAATTGCATAATCTGTTGTGCCTCCTCCCGGAAGCGTTTGCCAACTTATGATTCCCGGATACCGAATGCTGCGTACATCGACACCATATTTATTGAAATAATATTCACACCAGCGTTCACCTGCCTGTTTACTTATTCCATAAACGGTTGAAGGTTCCATCACTGTACGTTGTGGAGTGTTAATTTTGGGAGTCGTGGGTCCAAAAACAGCAATGCTCGAGGGCCAAAATATCTTTTCAATCTTTTTATCTTTTGCCAAATTAAGCACATTAAACAAAGAACTCATATTCAGTTGCCAGGCCTTTGCGGGAAACTTCTCCGCTGTCGCGGAAAGCATGGCCGCCATTAAATAGACTTCACTAATCTCATATTGTATGACGATGTTTTCAAGATTTTCATAATTGGTAGCATCAACGATTTCAAAAGGGCCGTTTTGCATCATTGCGGTGTCACCTTCTCTTATGTCGCTGGCTATGACTTTATGATTCCCATATTTTTGTCGTAATGCCGCAGTTAGTTCGGTGCCGATTTGTCCACAGGCACCCAGGATGAGAATTCTTGATTTCATTGATTTTGCATTTTGAGTCGTAAAGATATAAAATCAAAGTGGCACGTGGCATTCCTTCTGAAAAATATAACGTTCAAAAAAGAATTATTACAATTATTTTTTTAAGGATTCTATTATGTTCTACTTAAAAATAAGTACTTTCGTTTTAAAATGAATTAGTTAAATGAAATCTCTTATTGCTTCGTTAGTTTTGACTTTGAGTCTTTTTTTTGTGTCCTGTAATGATAACAAAGTAGAGAACACTAATCAATCAACTAATGAATTGGATTTAAATTTGCCACAACTTGACAGCCGATTCCCCGTTCTTTCTGCTGAAGCCCAAAACCAAGTGACTTCCTGGCAATATTTTAAAGAATTTGAAAATGATTTGAAACGTATTAACCAGGGAAATGTAAGAGATTACAGAGCTGAAACTGAAAGAATGGTTACTGTAACAGACTCCTTATTAAAAAACATTCCAGAATATTTAAACACAAATGCCATTTCTTCAAGAATGCGGGTTCTCAATGTAAGGGTAAAACTATTGGATGAAACAATGCATCAACCCACAGTCAAAACCGATGTAATCACAGAAAACCTTCAAGAAACCAATACTGCTTTTTCAAACGTAATTATTCAAATTAATGAACTTTTTGAAAAACAACGCATTGATGAAATGACCCAATTGGAAGAGAATATGGAACGTGCTGAAACCGGTCAGACACGTGATTCAATATAACTTGAGATAATATTTTAATTTTATTTTAACAGTACAACTGTTACAATAGTAATACCTTGGCGCATTAATTAAATTGCAACCCTTAAACAAAAGCACCTCTTTCATTTATTTGATTCCTAAAAATTGACTATGAGTGATTATTCTTTTTCTTACCATTAAAAACAATAAATAATAACAAATGAAAACCAACACATTAAAAACTATGCTTGCCATAATAGCCCTGACAGTTATGACCGTGGCATGTAAAACAGAAAAACAAGAACAAAAAGACGACACCCATCACGGTATAATTCTTGCCTATATGGACACCACCGTGAGCCCCACCGAAGATTTCTTTAGATATGTAAACGGAACCTGGCTGGATGAAAACCCCATTCCGGAGGACGAAACAAACTGGGGAAGCTTTGGAGCGTTACGTAAAAAAACAAACGAGGATGTATTGAATATCCTCAAAGAAGCGATGGATGACCCATCAATTGAAGCAGGTTCTGACCAGGCAAAGGCTGTTTATTTGTTTAAATCAATTATGGATACTGTTGCCAGAGATGCAGCAGGAATCGACCCTTTACTTCCTTACTTGGAAAAAATTGATGCGATTGAAGACATTGAAGGGCTGCAAAACTACCTCACAGAAATGCAGTCAAAAGGAAGCTCAGACTTCTTTGGATTCTCCGTATCCAGTGATCCAAACGACAGTAATAAGAATGTAGCTTATCTGGGTGCTTCCGGATTGGGTCTTCCTGATAAAGATTATTATTTAAATGACGATGAAGATTCTAAAGACAAACGCGAGAAGTATGTAGCGCATGTTACCAGAATGTTGCAATTTTTAGGTGATACTGAAGTAGAAGCTAACGAGCATGCACAACGCATCCTGGCTTTTGAAACCAAACTTGCTAAAGACAGAATGGACCGAGCAGAACGTCGTGATGCGAGAAAAAGAAACAATCCAAGATCCATTGAACAACTACAGTCAATGGTGCCTCAAATTAACTGGGCAAACTATTTTGAAGGTATTGGAGCTAAAGAAATTGACACGATTATCATCACAGAATTAAAATATACAGAATCTTTAAAAGCTATTTTTGCAGAAAACCAAGTTAACGATTGGAAATCCTTCCTAAGGTGGTCTGCATTTAATGGTGCTACTGGCTTGCTTACAATGGAAATTGAAAAAGCAAACTGGGATTTTTATGCCAAAACAATGAGCGGTGCTGAAAAACAAAAGCCTCTTGACGAAAGAGCTTTGGGCACAGTAAATGGTGTTCTTGGTGAAGCTCTCGGTAAGCTTTATGTCGAAAAAATGTTTCCGGCAGAAGCCAAGAAAACCGCTGAAGAAATGATTGCCAAAGTGGTTCAAGCTTATGACACCCGCATCAAAGCACTTCCCTGGATGACAGAAGATACCAAAGTGAAAGCTCTAGAAAAACTCCATAAAATAAATATTAAAATTGGTTATCCCGATGTATGGAAAGACTATTCAGACCTGGAAGTAAAAGAAGATGCAACCTTCTTTGACAACCGCATGGCTGCCTCTCAATGGAACTATAACCGTACCATAGAAAAATTGAGCAAGCCCGTTGATAAAACAGAATGGTTTATGCCTCCTCAAATCGTAAATGCATATTACAGCCCAACTTTTAACGAGATTGTATTTCCTGCTGCTATTTTACAACCTCCATTTTATGACTACAAAGCAGATCCTGCTGTAAATTTTGGCGGAATTGGTGCTGTGATTGGTCACGAAATTTCTCACGGATTTGATGACAGCGGTGCACGTTATGATGCTGAAGGAAACCTCAACAATTGGTGGACAGAAGAAGATCTTACCGCTTTTGAAGCCCTGGGAGAAGGACTTGCCAATCAATACAGTGCTATTGAAGTATTGCCCGGTCAGTTTATCAACGGAAAACTTTCTCTTGGTGAAAACATTGGCGACCTAGGTGGAACAAATGCTGCTTTGGACGGTTTAAGATTACATCTTGCAGAACACGGTGACCCCGGACTTATCGATGGGTTTACTCAAGAACAAAGATTCTTCCTCTCCTGGGCAACCATCTGGAGAATTCAATACCGTGAAGAAGCAATGATGCGTCAATTAAAACTGGGGCCTCACTCTCCCGGAAATTACAGAGCCTGGGTACCCATTAGAAACCTGGATGCCTTTCATGAAGCCTTTGCAACAAAAGAAGGAGATGCAATGTATCTCGCTCCGGAAGACAGAATTAAAATCTGGTAATCAATATATTTTAAAAAGAAAGAGGGAGCCCATTGGCTCCCTTTTTTTATGCAAATAATGAGCTTTAATTTCAAAAACTACAATCCCATTTGAAACTTATATTCCAAATCACTTGTTAAATACCTGCTTGTTACACATTTGTAAATGGTATTGGGTTCAGTTTTAAAAGCGGTCGGTTTCAGGTTTTTTTCTAATGCTATTTTTGTGTAATACTCTTTTTTTGAAGGGTGTTTAGGAAATACCCCATGCACTATTTTACCCCAATACTTGTTTTCAAGAATGGCTTCAATAATCCCAATACAATCTTCACGATGGATTAAATTAACCGGAGCATCACCTCCTGAAAGCTTTTCGCTTCCTGCGAGAAAATTCACAGGATGACGGTCTTCACCAAGGAGTCCGCCAAAACGCAAAACCGTAGTTTTAAAAAAATCATTTTTCATCAATAGCTGCTCTGCTTTAAACAACTCTTTGCCGGTATCAGAATTAGGCTGTGGAAGGGTATCTTCATCAACTTCTCCCTGAAAATCACTGAACACAGATGTTGAGCTCACAAAAAGCACCTGCTCAATTACTGAAGCCTCAATATAAGGTAACAAGGCTTTTATTTTAATACTAAAAGGAAGGACGTTTTGACCCCTCATATCTGGTGGCACATTGATGACGAGCATTTCACTTCCTGCCAAGAAAGAATCGATTTCACCTCCAATCGTGTTTTCAGTTAAATGGATTAAATAAGGTTCAATTTCGTGTTCACTTAAAACAGCAAGTTTTTCTTTTGAAGTAGTAGAACCTTTTATATTGTACCCTTTTCGCTGCAGCGAAAGAGCCAAAGGAAATCCCAACCATCCGCAACCTAAAATACTAATTTGAGGCATCTTCAATGTCTTTTTCTTCCGGCTTTTGAAGGGTCTCTAACTCATCAAGATTGATTACTTTTTGATAAATAATGGCATCTGTAGTAATAAAGGGTTTGGGCATTTCAGAAGATTTTCTTTCCGGTATTGTAAACTGAGGATGCTCAAGCAAATCAAACGATATTTCCTGCAAGGTAATGGGATACTTTGAGTCTTTGTGGAAACTGTATTCAACTTCCAATGAATCGTTGTCTGACACATAATAACTCAGTAGAATTTTACTTCTTCTCTTATCAACTGCATTGCCGGTATTTGAATTTTTGGGAAGTGGCAATCCATTAACTTCAAATTCTTTAAAAACGGCCTCTTCATCTGCAAACAATGCCAGTCTATTGACCTTTCGCTGAGGCGAAATAAGCAAGCTTACTTCTCTGTAATCACCCACGATAGTGTCTTTAATTCGTTTGATTTCAGGTAATGGAAGCTCTTTTTGTTGGGTTTCGACTGCATAAGAAAAACCGGTTCCATATTTACTGCTCGCTACATTTGAAATAATCTCTTTTGCGTCTAATGGGGAATCCCCTAAATAATTTTTAGTCCAGGAGTCCAGCAAATGATCATAAGTAACCCAATATGACTTCTGAAGGTCAGCATCCTGTAGAAAGATCAAACTATTAGGTTTGTGTCTGTCATCAGAGAAATCAGATTCAAAATGGGCCCCTAAAAAAGCCACAAATGCAAGAAGTAAAAACAACAAGGCAAAACTTTTCTTTTTTCGAAAAGAAGCCAAAACCGGAATTAATAACCCAAACAGTAACACTGTAAATACAGCACTAATCACGAGCATTTTAAGCCCCAGTCCCACCGGGAAAAACTGTATAAATGGAGAAAAAATAAAAATTGCAGGAGCGCTTAAAGGCAAAAGAACAATCAAATTTGGACGCTCTTGAATAATTAGAACAAACAACATCGCCAATGTAAAATACACCGGGATGATAAAAAAGGCGCCTCCTTTTAAGTAAATAGCTAGCAGGGTACAAAGTATCATCCAAATAAATAAAGGGGCAACTACCAGGTTTGCAGGTCGCTCTTTGCGGTGAAATTTTCCATAAAAACTAAACGTAATAGCTAGCGTCAAAGCTACAAATGCTATAATATACAAATGACCATTGTATGTAAATCCATGTAAAATTTCACCGTAAGCGGGATAAATTTTTAGCAGGATTTTCCATCCAAAAAACGTTAGCAATCCGCTCACCACAAGTGATGACAGAAAGGGTATAAAGCCTTTGAATATTTCAATTCTATTTAATTTTTGTCTGGAGATGCCTAATAAAACCAGCCCAATAAACAGTAAAATTGCCAGAATGAGCAAGGGTACTATCCAGGAAAAGGGGTAACTCACCATTTTGGTAAAGGGAAAGTTGAAATAGATAAAGTCCTCTTCTGCTTTTAAATTTTCAAGATTGCTTTCAGTAAAATGATTTAAAATAGCCATCACATAAGTTCCCTGATGCTCCAGAGTATTTCTATCAAGATTCTCATAAGTATCTGCTGCGGTATGATAATGAAAGTGGTTGTCTATAAAAGCAAAGAAATAGCTATCTATATCAGCCAGTTCTCTAAAAATAGTGGAGTCTGTATCGTTGGGCAGCATTTTATAAACGCTATACATCAAAGAGGAGGCAACGGGATGTGATGGACTTGCTTGAATAAATTCTTTCACCAAAGTGGCATTGCCTTGATTGGTTTCTAAAATCATATTGGAAGGACCGCCACTACCTCGTGCCTCAAAATTAACAACAATCCCCACATCATCCACCCAGGGATGTTCTTCAACAAAAAGCTTGGCACCCATCAGCCCGATTTCTTCGGCATCGCTAAAAAGAATAATGATGTCATTTTTTGGAATTTCACCGGAAGCCAGAAATGCTCTTACACCTTCAAGTATAGCCACTATTCCAGAACCTGCATCACTGGCACCATGGCTTTTTGAATGTGGGGCGCTGTCATAATGTGCGAGTAATAGTAGCGCTTTTCCTTGTTCTCTGCCGGCAATACGGGCAAGTATGTTTTTGGGTTTGGCTAAAACACCCCAATTTTCACTTAAAGTAAACCCCTCTTGAACGTGGGGCTCAAGACCCAAAAGTTCCAGTTGGGTAATCAAATAATCCCTAACTTCAGTATGAGCCTCACTGCCTATATAATGTGGTTTTTCTGAAATAACTTTTAATTGAGTGAGCGCTCTTTCAGTTGAAAATTTAGTTTTCGGGGTGGATGCATCAGATATTTTTGAGGGCATTAAAGATTTAAAGCTGAAATAAACCAGCAGTATTAAAACAAGAAATGCAATTAAGGTAGAGAAATTACTTAGTTTCATTGTGGAGGAATTTATTTCTGCTTAAAGGTACATTATTTTAGGATTTGAAAATAATTCAACAATTTTTTGTATTTTAAGGGTTTAAAATCAAAATAGTATGGGTATCAAAAGTTTTCAGGGGAAGTTTGTTGGTAAAGATAAAACCCCTTCAGATAACATTAGAGTAAGTGACTTTATGTCCACAACTTTAACAACCTTCAAGCCAGAACAATCAATTCCTGAAGTCATAGAAGTTCTTATCAAAAATAAAATTTCTGGTGGGCCGGTTATAAATGATAAAAATGAACTTGTGGGTATCATTTCTGAAGGAGACTGCATAAAACAACTTTCTGATAGTCAATACTACAACATGCCAATAGACAATATTACCGTGGGAAGTTGTATGATTAAAGATGTTGAAACAATCGATGGGAACACCTCTGTTTTTGATGCTGCCAAACTGTTTTTAACAGCAAAACGAAGACGCTTCCCCATCGTTGAGGATAAAAAGTTGATTGGTCTCATTAGTCAGAAAGACATATTAAGGGCTTCTATGAAAATGAAATCTCAAACTTGGGAAAGGAAAAAGTAATATCAAATAAAACTATTCCTAACCAAGCGCAACATCCAATATCATCATAATAATGAACCCGCCAATGAATCCCATTGTGGCAATATCTGTATGTTTGTCTTGTTGGGTTTCAGGGATTACTTCCTCTACTACAACAAAAATCATAGCTCCAGCTGCAAAAGCAAGTGCATAGGGTAGAATGGGTTCAAAAGTCAATACCGCCCATGCTCCAATTACTGCGGCAATGGGCTCGACTATTGCAGAAGCTTGCCCATACATAAAACTCTTTTTTCGACTTATTCCTGCACGTCTTAAAGGCATGGCAACAGCTACTCCCTCAGGTAGGTTTTGAAGTCCAATTCCCATAGCTAATGCCACAGCACCTCCAATAGTCGCTCCGTCCATTCCAAGTGCAACACCTCCAAACAAAACACCCACAGCAAGACCCTCAGGAATATTATGCATGGTAATCGCCAGGGTGAGCAAGGTTGTTTTGTGCCAGGGCGTTTTGATCCCTTCTTTCTCTGTCATTTTAAAATTAATGTGCAAATGAGGCAGTACCTTGTCTAAACCAAATAAAAATAAAGCTCCCAAAAAAAATCCAACTGCTGCCGGTATAACTTTAACAAATCCTTCTCCCGGACTCATCTCAATTCCCGGAGCAAGTAAACTCCAAAAGCTGGCAGCCACCATGACACCTCCGGTAAATCCAAGCATACCGTCCAAGGCTGCTCTCTTTAATGTTTTAAAAAAAAATACTACAGAAGCTCCAAGTGCAGTAAGCCCCCAAGTAAATAAACCGGCATATAGTGCAGCAACAACAGGATCAAGTTGCTCAAAATAAGTAATAATAGCATCCATAAGTTAGTTGGTCTTTAAGTAAAGGTTTGAGGCAATTAAATTTGATATCATCAGGTTATCATTGCCAATTTTAATTTTAAAAGAATCATCAAAGTCTTCTTTTTCAATGACAGTAATTTTTTTTCCAAGTGAAATTCCATTTTTATCTAAAAATTTTAAAAACGAGGTGGTGGTATCTTTTACCCCCACACAGATGCCGCTATCCTCTGCTTTTAATTCACTAAGCAACACCTTGTCCCTTTTTGGGAATGTCCCGTCTTTAGATGGGATGGGGTCGCCATGAGGATCAAACTTGGGAAAATTTAAATGTTTATCAAGGCGGTCAACCAATTTGTCTGAAGCAATATGTTCCAGTTGTTCAGCAATTTCATGAACCTCATCCCAGCTAAAATCCAATTTCTCAACGAGAAAAACCTCCCACAAACGGTGTTTTCTGATAATGGCTGCTGCTGTTTTTCTGCCGGAATTTGTGAGGGTAACTCCTTGATATTTTACATAATGCACCAGCTTTTTATCAGCCAGCTTTTTAAGCATATCTGTTACAGATGAAGCTTTGGTATGCATCTGCTCTGCAATGGCATTGGTTGAGACGCCTTCTTTGGAAAAACGCTCTAAGTGAAATATGGCTTTTAAATAATTTTCTTCGGAATCACTATACATAGTAATTAGTTTTCATTTGCAAAAATACAAATTTATTTGATATGAATTACTTTTTTAGTCTTGTCTAAATTTATTTTATATATTTGTCAAATATTTAAAATATGAAATTTTTATTCACACTCTTTTTTTTAATATTTGGAAAGTTCATTCTTGCTCAAGAAATCCATGTCATTGAAGGAAAAATAAGTGACCATAATGGTCCTATTCCCTTTTCAACAGTCCTTATAAAAAATACTTCTGAGGGCACACAAGCCGATGAAAATGGCAACTTTCAACTAAAAACCTCATTAAAATCAGTAACTCTTGAAGTTCAGGCACTTGGTTATCAACCCTATTCAAAAAGAGTTTCATTTGAAAAAGTCAAAAATCTTTTTGTTGAAATCCAATTACAAACTGCCCCGGAAGAACTCAATGCCGTTCTCATAATAGACAAACAAAGTGGTCTTACGCGTCGCACTCCCTATGTATTGACACAGGTGCAAATGCAACACATTTCGCAAAGCAGCAATCCGGGAGGTATTGCGGGTGTTTTAAAAGAACAACCCGGAATAAGTGGTGCAGAACTGGGACCCGGAATTGTCAAGCCCTTTATACGCGGACTTGGATTTTCAAGAGTTGTCACGCTCTACCAAAACAATAAATTGGAAAATCACGCCTGGGGCCAGGACCACGGTTTAGGATTAAACGGCCTGGGTGTGAAAAGTGTTGATGTCATAAAAGGACCCGCTTCTATATTGTATGGCTCTGGTGCAATTGGCGGTGTCATTATTGTTAAAGATGATGAATCTTACTTAAACAGTGAGACTATAACCGGAAATCTTGGCGCAACATACAACAGTACCTCAAATGGCTTAAGAAATTTTGGCTCCTTAGGTAAAAAGTTTCAAAACAATCTGTTTCTCGCGATCGATGCTGCTTATGAAAATCACGCCGATTATAAAAACGGAGAAAACAGAATCATTGGAAACAGTCGTTTTAACTATAACACCTTGAGATTGCACACAGGAATAGACAAAGAAAATTATAAAAATAAACTTTCATTCACTTACCAAAAACAAAATCTTGGGATTATTGATGATAATGAACTGGAAGAAACTCTCGCTACCAACCGAAATGACCGCAAAATGCAACTGCCTTTTCAGGAAGTGAGCGATTACTTGATTTCCTTTAGTGAAGAACGCTTACGCGAAAAGTTTCAAACCTTCTTTCACCTTTCACACCACTTTAATGATAGAAACGAAATAGAAGAAGATTTTAACGAACTTGATTTGGGAATCAAGCAACACCACACCTTTCTAACCGGAAGAATAAGCCTTTTTCCCGATTCTGATTTTACGCACACTTTTGGCGTTCAGGCAAGTTTAATTAATACAAAAAACAAAGAAGAAGCAAAAGAAATCCTTATACCTGATGCAAGAACGCGTGACGTTGGGGTTTACTATCTGGGCAGCAAACAACTAGATAAATTTTATCTTCAAGGCGGCCTAAGGTTTGATTTTCGCAATGTGGAAGCACTTGCAAATTCACAAGCATTGATTGACTATGGTTTTATACTCCCTGGCAATCCCGAAGACAGAACATTAAGTACAAATTTCAGCGGTTTTACAGGTTCACTGGGTGTGAGCTACCGCTTTAATTCAAATAACCAAATTAAACTCAATGCTTCAACAGGTTTCAGGGCGCCAGACCTTGCTGAGTTGTTTTCAAATGGACCTCATCCGGGAACAAGTCGTTTTGAGGTAGGAAATGCAAATTTCAAACGGGAACAAAGCCTTCAAACAGATTTGACATATACTTTAACAAGTGATTCATTTGATTTAGGAACTTCCTTCTATATAAATGATATTTCCAATTATATTTTCTTTACCAATACAGGTGAAATTAGACCTGACGGACTTGAAATCTGGGCGTTTCAGCAACAAAATGCGTTGCTTTACGGAACCGAATGGGAATTAAAATACCGCACGATGCAAAATGACAACTTGCAATTGAGAGCCACCGCGGCCTTGGTAAGAGGGGAGTTAAAAGATGAAAATGAGTACTTAACTTTTATCCCTGCAAATCAATATGGTTTTGACATAAGCTACAAACCATTTTTCTCTAAAAACACTCTATTTACAGTAGCTTTAAACCACACTTCAAAACAAGACCGTCCTGGTTTTAATGAAATGAGTACTCCGGCCTATACACTTGTTCACACCGGAATTTCACACGATTTTGCATTTGAAAAAGGCACTTTAAACTCAAGTCTTCAGTTTAGGAACTTGTTCAACAATAACTATGTTGACCATCTATCTATTTTGAGGGCTTTTGAAATTACTAACCCCGGTAGAAATATTCAACTTTCTTTAAGGTTTATATTTTAAAACCCTCTCTCCTTTTGCAATTGCTCATAAGCTTCCTGCACTTTTTGAAACTTTTCTTGAGCGCCTTTGCGATAAGCTTCATCCATATGTTGTAGTTTGTCAGGATGGTATTTTTTTGCCATCGTTCGGAAAGCAGCTTTAATTTCGGCATTGGTTGCCGTTTTGTCAATTTCCAGAATTTTATAAGCACTGTCCGGATTTTTAAAGAACATGGCTTTGATACTTTCAAAATCACGATACCCCACTGCCAGATGATTGGAAATTTCTTTTAGTTTTTCCAGCTCAGGTTGTGAAACATGTCCATCTGCTTGAGCAATATTAAAAAGAAAATGAATGATTTGAAGGCGGGATTCATAGCGTGTGCGCATTCTCAAATACTCACATATTGGTTTTGGAGCTATTTCACGATTTTTTACGACCTCATTAAATGTGCGAAATGTTGCATTGGCTCTTTCTTTTCCATAAGCTTGTACAAAATAACTTTGTACATATTGCATCTCTTGAGGGCTCACAGTCCCGTCTGCTTTTATAACTATGGAAGCCAATGAAAGCAAATTCAACTCAAAATCTGCGGGCGTCACTTTTTGTGAACCTCCACCTGAATAAAGGCGTGTGTTTTTAAAAAGCCTCTCTAAAGCACTCCCAATGATATACCCAATAAATGCTCCAATAAACCGATAAAATATAAATCCTATAATGGCTGCTATCCAACGAATCAAAAGCTAGTTTTTAAAATTAAAAGAACTGCAAAGATAGGAATTAGCAATGAGCCTTTTTGCTAACAACAAAAGGATTTCATTTTTAACGAAACCTTAGTTATTCAATCCCAAAAAAATTGAATTTTTTAGTACCTTTGTACTTTAGAATTAATTTAAATAAGAAAGTATGTACCCACCAGAATTAGTTAGACCTATGCGCGAAGACCTTACTAAAGAAGGCTTTGCAGAATTACATACAGCTCAGGAAGTTGAACAAGCCATACAGCAAAAAGGCACCACACTTGTTGTAGTAAATTCTGTTTGTGGTTGTGCTGCTGCAAATGCACGTCCCGGAGCAAAAATGTCACTTCAAAACAGCAAAATACCCGACCAGTTAGTAACCGTTTTTGCCGGTGTTGACCGCGAAGCTACAGATGCCGCCAGAGCACAAATGATTCCTTTCCCGCCAAGTTCGCCTTCAATGGCACTTTTTAAAGACGGCGAATTGGTTCATATGCTGGAGCGTCATCACATTGAGGGTCGTCCCGCTGAAATGATTGCTGAAAACCTAATTGATGCTTACAATCAGTATTGTTAACATCAAAACTCAAAAAAATTAAATTTTAGATAGAACCCTTTCTTTTGAAAGGGTTTTTCTATTTTTGGGTTTAATGAAAACTATAAATAAAATTGTAAGCTATTTCCTTTCGGGAGTATTTTTTCTAATTTTTGGACTGTTTCTTCTTTTGTTTGATCTCATACAGCGTATTTGTTTAACTGTTTTTGGCTATAACACTCACAGAATGAGTGTTGCTATTTTCAATTGGCTTACCCTAAGGGCTTTGCAAGTTTTAGGGACAACATACAAAATTAATCTAGCTGAAAAATTACCCGTAAACAAACCCGTAATAATCGTCTCAAACCATCAAAGTATGTGGGATATCCCGCCAATTATTTGGTTTTTAAGAAGCTTGCACCCAAAATTTATATCAAAAAAAGAACTCGGTAAAGGCGTTCCAACTATTTCATACAATTTAAAAAACGGCGGCTCTGTTTTGATTGACCGAAAAAATCCCGAACAAGCAACTGAAGAGATAAAAAAAATTGCACACTACATTTCAAAACACAACAGAGCCGTTGTCATATTTCCTGAAGGCACCCGCAGCAGAGATGGCATTCCTAAACCGTTTAAACAAAAAGGGCTTTTGACTCTTTTTGAAAATGCCCCGGGGGCTTGTGTGATTCCAGTGTCAATCAGCAATTCATGGAAATTACAACGCTATGGAGTTTTTCCAATCCCCCTGTGTACACACCTTACATTTAAGATTCATCCCGCTGTTAAATTGAGTGACTTATCTCATCAAGAGCTCTTAGAAACTTTGGAAAACCAAATAAAAGAAGCTATCATTCAATAAATCTATGATTCCAAAAACAACTGACCAACAACTCATTGAAAAAACAATTCAATTTGTAAAAGAAACGCTGACAAATGCCGAAGGAGGTCATGATTGGTTTCACATAGAGCGTGTCTATAAAAACAGTTGTTTAATCGCTCAGGGCGAAAGCTGTGATTTATTAGTGGCACAATTGGGTGCATTGCTACATGATATAGCAGACAGTAAATTTCATAATGGTGATGAAACAATGGGGCCTGCTTGCGCTAAAGCGTTTTTAGAAAAAGAAAATGTAGCCCCAAAAACGATAGAACAGGTTGTAAAAATCATAGAAAATATCTCATTTAAAGGCGGAAATGTGCCTCAAACATTTCAATCAAAAGAGCTGGGCATTGTTCAGGATGCAGACCGGCTTGATGCAATTGGAGCTATTGGGATTGCCAGAGCTTTTCATTATGGAGGTTTCAAGAACCGAACCCTTTATAACCCTGAAATCAAACCCAATGTGCACTTAACCAAAGAAGAGTATAAGAACTCAACAGCGCCTACCATCAATCATTTTTATGAAAAACTGTTGCGCCTAAAAGACCTAATGAATACTGAAACCGGAAAAAAAATAGCTCAGGAAAGACACGCATTTATGGAAGAATTTTTAAACCAATTTTATAGTGAGTGGAATGGCAGTTTATAAACTTACTTGACCTTGATCAAACTGCTTTTGTCATCATTTCTCACCACCCAAAAATGAACTTTACCGGCAATAGTGATGGGCACAATATGATACACATTTCCGGGAATTACAAGCCCACTCTCTGAAGGGTGAATAGCTTTAAAATTACCGGTGCCATCTCCCAACAACAAGCTGCCAATGGAGGCTTCATAACGACCAAATTCAGCATCTGTACCAAAAAAGTTGCCTCCCACAATCAAATCTTTTTTTCCGTTTTCATTAATATCAATAGATTGTATTGACTTCATTACAGATATTTGAGTAGCAAGTGGTAAAACTTGAGCGGTAAACCCATTGCCATTATTATTTAAAAAGAGGGTGTGTTCAAAATGGTTTGCTTCAAGTATTTTAACATCCTGCATCTCAGTAGGTGTAAAAATTTCGTTTATGGTAGCTCTGGCATAGGGGTCATAACGAGTAAAACGTTTTCTGAGCATAATCATTTGTGTGAGCAATCTGTCCCGATTGAGTAATGGATAGCTCACTCCTCCATCATAATGAGTGAGAATGGCATCCAAACTTCCGTTGTTGTCAAAATCTTTGTAGTAAATGGAAACAGGCTCTGAGGGTGAGGCTTTTAAAATTGAGTTTAATCCTTTGTTTCCTGCTATAATTTCTGGAAACCCGTCACCTGTTACATCTTCAACGAGCAATGAATACCACCAGCCTTTTTTGTCTGAAAGTCCTAAACTTTGAGTTTTGTTTTGAAACTTCCCATTTTGAAATTTAAAAACCGTCACCGGCATCCATTCTCCGGTTATGATAAGCTCTTTTTTGCCGTCTTTATCGATATCAGCAAAGGCAGCATCTGTTACCATACCCACTCTTTCAAGATTTTCAGACCATAGAGAAGTAGCATCTGTAAAAGAGCCATTATTGTTTTTTAAGAGAAAACTGGGAGGTGTTTCCGGATTTCTACCGGGGGTTACTCTTCCGCCAACAAACAAATCCAATTGCCCGTCACCGTCTATATCATGCGCTTTTACAACGCCGCCACTTGAGTAAAAGGTTGGTAATGCATCTTTTGCTCTTTTGAAGTTTCC
>DAINOA010000040.1:0-16448 GCA_036735625.1 Planktosalinus sp.
AAAACAAAGGAAAAAAATAATAAGCTATGGGAGTTCGTAAAAGAGAAAGAGCAGAACAAGCCAAAGAAGCGAAAAAAAACATCGCCTTTGCAAAGTTGAATAACTGCCCGACATCACCAAGAAAAATGCGCCTTATGGCAGATTTGGTTAGAGGTGAAAACGTAGATAAAGCGCTTAATATTTTGAAGTTCAGTTCAAAAGAATCTTCACGCAGACTTGAAAAACTTTTGCTTTCTGCCATTGCAAACTGGCAAGCTAAAAATGAAGAAGCAAATATAGAAGAAGCAAATCTTTTTGTTCAGGAAATTCGTGTAGATGGTGGAACCATGTTAAAGCGTTTACGCACAGCCCCACAAGGTCGTGCACACAGAATTAGAAAACGTTCCAATCACGTTACTGTGGTTTTAGGAGCTAAAGATAACACACAAAGCAATTAAGTAAATGGGACAAAAAACAAATCCAATCGGAAATCGCCTTGGAATTATCAGAGGATGGGAATCTAACTGGTATGGGGGTAATGACTATGGCAATAAAATTGCTGAAGACGACAAGATTAGAAAATATGTTCATGCTCGTTTAGCAAAAGCAAGTGTGTCACATGTAATCATTGAGCGCACACTTAGACTTGTAACCGTTACTATCACCACTGCAAGACCCGGTATCATTATTGGAAAAGGCGGCCAGGAGGTAGATAAGTTAAAAGAAGAGCTTAAGAAAATTACCGGTAAAGAAGTACAGATTAACATCTTTGAAATCAAAAGACCTGAACTGGACGCATTCCTGGTAGCAACAAGTATTGCTCGTCAAATTGAAAGCAGAATTTCATACAGACGTGCAATCAAAATGGCAATTGCTGCAGCAATAAGAATGAATGCAGAAGGAATCAAAGTTCAAATTTCCGGACGTTTAAATGGTGCAGAAATGGCACGCTCAGAATCTTACAAAGAAGGACGTATTCCATTATCTACTTTTAGAGCAGATATTGATTATGCACTGGTTGAATCTCACACTACTTATGGTAGACTGGGAGTTAAAGTATGGATTATGAAAGGCGAGGTTTATGGAAAGAGAGAGCTTTCTCCACTAGTTGGTTTGTCAAAAAAACAACAAGGAGTTGGGTCAGGAAAGCCTGAAAGAGGAGCCGGAAAACCAAAACCACGTCGCAGAAAGTAATTTTTTAAATTAAAGAAAATGTTACAACCAAAAAGAACAAAGTTCCGTAAGCAAATGAAAGGCCGTATGAAAGGTGTTTCGCAACGCGGAAACCAATTATCAAACGGAACCTTTGGTATTAAATCATTAGACTCAAACTTTTTGACTGCACGTCAAATTGAAGCAGCGCGTATTGCCGCTACCCGTTTTATGAAAAGAGAAGGTCAACTCTGGATAAAAATTTTTCCAGACAAGCCCATCACTAAAAAGCCTCTTGAAGTACGTATGGGTAAAGGTAAAGGAGCTGTAGAATATTGGGCAGCTGTTGTAAAACCGGGAAGAGTACTTTTTGAAGTAGCCGGAGTCCCTGCAGATGTTGCAAAAGAAGCATTGCGTCTTGCGGCACAAAAGTTACCAGTAAGAACTAAGTTTATAACCGCTAGAGATTTTCAAGCTTAATTGTAAAGTATTATGAAACAAGCAGAGATATTAGAATCAACTACAGCTAAGCTACAAGAAAAACTTGTGGAGTCTAAAAAAGCATATACAGATCTGAAAATGGCTCACGCGATTTCACCTTTGGAAAATCCAATTCAATTAAGAGTTCAAAGAAGATCAATAGCTAGAATTCAGACTGAACTAATTAAAAGAGACGTACAATAGTACCAAGCTGAAAGATGGAAAACAGAAATTTAAGAAAAGAACGTATCGGGGTAGTAACCAGCAGTAAAATGGAAAAATCCATTGTAGTGTCTGAGGTTAAAAAAATGAAGCACCCTATGTACGGAAAGTTCGTGTTAAAGACTAAAAAATATGTCGCTCACGACGAAAAAAACGATTGCAACGAAGGAGATACAGTAAGAATCATGGAAACAAGACCTTTAAGTAAATCTAAGTGTTGGAGATTAGTAGAAATAATTGAAAGAGCTAAATAATCATGTTACAACAAGAATCAAGACTAAAAGTTGCAGACAACACGGGAGCCAAAGAAGTGCTCACCATCCGTGTATTAGGAGGTACTAAAAAAAGGTATGCTTCAATAGGAGATAAGATTGTAGTAACTGTTAAAGAAGCTACTCCAAACGGAAACATCAAAAAAGGTGCTGTGTCAACAGCTGTGGTTGTTCGCACTACTAAAGAAGTAAGAAGACCAGATGGTTCTTACATTCGTTTTGATGACAACGCTTGTGTATTATTAAACCCAACAGGGGAAATGAGAGGAACACGCGTTTTTGGACCCGTTGCAAGAGAATTGCGTGATAAACAATTTATGAAAATTGTATCATTAGCACCAGAGGTGTTATAATATTATAAACGATGACAAAGCTTAAAATCAAAACAGGAGACAACGTAGTAGTTCTTGCCGGAGACCATAAAGGATCTGAAGGTAAAGTTATGCGTGTCATCACTGAAAAAAATAAAGCCATAGTAGAAGGAGTCAATTTGGTTTCAAAACATGAAAAGCCAAATACAAAAAATCCACAAGGAGGTATTGTAAAAAAAGAAGCTCCAATACACATATCTAACCTATCGCTTATTGATCCTAAATCAAAAAAAGCAACACGTGTAGGATATAAAATGGAAGGCGACAAGAAAGTGCGTTTTTCTAAAAAATCTAATGAAGTAATATAGTTATGGGATACTCACCAAGACTTAAGGAAGAATATAAGAGCAGAGTTATTAAAGCTCTTACAGAAGAATTTGGTTACAAAAATGTAATGCAAGTTCCCAGATTACAAAAAATAGTGATCTCAAGAGGTGTTGGAGCAGCCGTGGCAGACAAGAAATTAATCGACTATTCAGTTGACGAAATTTCAAGAATTACCGGTCAAAAAGCTGTGTCTACAATCTCTAAAAAAGACGTTGCATCCTTTAAACTACGAAAAGGAATGCCCATTGGAGTAAAAGTAACTTTACGTGGAGAGCGTATGTATGAGTTTTTAGATAGACTTGTAACATCATCACTTCCACGTGTGCGTGACTTTAACGGAATCAAAGCCAGTGGATTTGACGGAAGAGGAAACTACAATCTGGGTGTTACAGAGCAAATCATTTTCCCTGAAATTGATATTGACAAAGTTAACAAAATCCAAGGTATGGACATCACATTTGTGACCACTGCAGAGACAGATAAGGAAGCAAAATCACTTTTAACAGAATTGGGATTACCCTTTAAAAAGAACTAAGAGATGGCTAAAGAATCAATGAAAGCCCGTGAGGTAAAGAGACAAAAAATGGTAGATAAGTATGCAGAAAAACGCAAAGCTTTAAAAGAAGCCGGCGATTATGAAGCATTACAAAAATTGCCAAAAAATGCGTCACCTGTAAGATTACACAACCGTTGTAAATTAACAGGAAGACCCAGAGGTTATATGAGAACTTTTGGAATTTCACGTGTAACATTCCGTGAAATGGCAAACCAAGGTTTGATTCCGGGAGTAAGAAAAGCTAGCTGGTAAAAATTAAATTTAACTGGTTGAAGGTTTCGATGTTAATCGAAAAACCACATCCGCAAATACAAATAAATGACAACAGATCCTATCGCAGATTTTCTTACGAGAATAAGAAATGCAACACAGGCAAACCACAGAGTGGTTGAAATACCTGCATCAAACTTGAAAAAAGAGATTACAAAAATCTTATTTGATCAAGGGTATATCTTAAGTTACAAATTTGAAGACGAAAATGGACCACAAGGGACAATCAAAATCGCTTTAAAGTATGATAAGATAACTAAAGAGCCGGTAATTAGAAAAATACAACGAATTAGTAAACCTGGTTTACGTAAATACGCAAGTTCATCAGAACTTCCCAGAATTCTTAATGGTTTAGGAATTGCTATTGTCTCTACATCACATGGTGTAATGACTGGCAAACAAGCCAAAGCAGAAAATGTGGGCGGTGAAGTATTGTGTTACGTTTACTAAAAATCGACAAACAAGATGTCTAGAATAGGTAATAATCCAGTAGCAATCCCAGATGGTGTAACAGTAAGTGTTAATGAAAACATCATTACGGTAAAAGGAAAATTGGGAGAATTAAATCAAGAATTTTCAGAAGTGGCCATAAAGGTTGAAGATGGAAATGCTTATGTTGAGCGCCCATCAGATTCAAAAGCTCACCGTGCAAAACACGGTTTATACAGATCTTTAATCAATAATATGATTCAGGGAGTTTCAACAGGATGGTCTAAAGAATTAGAATTAGTTGGTGTAGGATACAGAGCAAGCAACCAAGGTCAAAAACTTGACATCGCAGTTGGGTATTCACACAACATTGTATTGGATGTAGCTCCGGAAGTAAAGGTGGAAACAATATCTGAAAAAGGAAAAAACCCAGTTGTAAAACTCACCTCACATGATAAACAACTTGTGGGTCAAGTAGCTGCAAAAATTAGAGGTTTCCGTAAACCAGAACCTTACAAAGGAAAAGGAATCAAATTTGTGGGTGAACAATTAAGAAGAAAAGCAGGTAAATCTGCATAAGCATAAAAGTTATGGCATTATCTAAAAACGATAGAAGAACAAGAATAAGGTTGAGAGTAAGAAAAACAGTTTCCGGCTCTGAACAAAGACCCAGACTTGCAGTTTTCAGAAGTAACAATGAAATCTATGCACAACTTATTGATGATGTAAACGGTAAAACAATTACTGCTGCCTCTTCAAGAGATAAAGATATAGATGCATCAAAGGTTACTAAAGTTGAAGCCGCAAAACTAGTAGGAAAAGCAATTGCCGAAAAAGCTGTTAAAGCCGGAGTAGAAACAATTTCTTTTGACAGAGGTGGATATCTATACCACGGAAGAATTAAATCATTAGCAGAAGGAGCCAGAGAAGGCGGACTTAAATTCTAAAATTATGTATCAAGATTATAAAAACGTAGAATTAGTAAAACCAAGTGGTTTAGAATTAAAAGATCGTCTGGTTGGTGTACAACGTGTAACTAAAGTAACTAAAGGTGGTAGAGCTTTCGGGTTTTCTGCAATTGTAGTTGTTGGTGATGAAAACGGTGTTGTAGGTCAAGGATTAGGAAAATCTAAGGATGTTGCTTCAGCTATTGCAAAAGCCATTGAAGATGCTAAGAAAAACTTGGTTCGTATTCCATTGAATAAAACAACCCTACCACACGAGCAAAAAGGAAAGTATGGTGGTGCTAAAGTAAATTTACTACCTGCAGCTCCCGGTACCGGTTTGATTGCCGGTGGTGCTGTACGTGCAGTTTTGGAAGCCGTTGGAGTTCACGATGTATTGTCAAAATCTCAAGGTTCATCAAACCCACACAACGTGGTAAAAGCAACTTTTGATGCTTTGTTACAAATGAGAAGTGCTCATACTGTTGCACGTCAACGTGGTATTTCTGTTGAAAAAGTGTTTAAAGGATAAAAAAGCGAGACATGACAAAAATAAAAGTAACCAAAGTAAAAAGTGCAATCAACAGAACTCAAACTCAAAAGAGAACACTTGAGTCACTTGGTCTAAGAAAAATTGGACAAACCGTTGAACACGAAAACACACCAAGCATACTTGGGATGGTCAATAAAGTAAAACACTTAGTTTCTGTAGAGGAGGCTAAATAAGAAATATATACTATGGATTTAAGTAACTTAAAACCTGCATCAGGTTCAGTACAAAATAATAAGAGATTGGGTCGTGGAGAAGGATCTGGTAGTGGCGGAACCGCTTCCAGAGGTCACAAAGGTGCCAAATCTCGTTCAGGTTATTCAAGAAAAATCGGTTTTGAAGGTGGTCAAATGCCACTTCAAAGACGTGTACCTAAATTTGGTTTTACAAACATCAACAGAAAAGAATATCAAGGTGTAAATCTTGATACACTTCAGAAGCTAGTTGATGAGAAAAAAATTAAGGACACACTTGATTTTGAAACAATGGTTTCATTGAGACTTGTAACCAAAAACGAATCGGTTAAGATACTAGGTAGAGGAGAGCTTAAAGCAAAATTGAAAGTATCTGCACACAAATTTACAGCTACTGCAAAAAATGCTATCGAAGCAGCAGGAGGCGAAGTGGTAATTTTATAACAACCCTATCAGAATGAAATTTATTAATACCCTAAAAAATATCTGGAAAATTGAAGAGTTGAGAAATAGAATCTTAATAACTCTTGGTTTTCTTGCCGTGTATCGTTTTGGAGCACAAGTAGTACTTCCAGGAATTGATGCATCTCAACTTCAAGGTTTAGCAGATCAAACGGATGGTGGCATTCTAGGCTTACTAAATGCATTTACAGGAGGAGCATTTTCAAATGCTTCTGTATTTGCTTTGGGTATTATGCCATACATCTCTGCGTCTATTGTAGTTCAATTAATGGGTATTGCTGTGCCATATCTCCAAAAACTTCAAAAAGAAGGAGAGAGCGGCAGAAAAAAAATCACACAGATAACACGATGGTTAACCATCGCTATTACTTTAGTTCAAGGACCCGGTTATATTTATAATCTTTTTAATATTTTACCTGCAGAGGCTTTCTTATTAGGAAATAGTGTGACGTTTATTACAGCATCAGTTATCATTTTAACAGCGGGTTGTATTTTTGCAATGTGGTTAGGTGAAAAAATTACAGATAAAGGAATTGGAAATGGTATCTCCATATTAATTATGGTAGGTATTATTGCAACATTGCCTCAATCTTTTGTACAGGAATTTGCATCTCGAGTGTTTGAATCAAACGGTGGATTAATCTTTATACTAATCGAACTTGTCATCTGGTTTATAATCATACTTCTTTCGGTTTTACTGGTAATGGCCGTGCGCCAAATACCGGTTCAATATGCAAGAAGAACAGCAACCGGAGGATATGAAAAAAATGCTGCCGGATCAAGACAGTATATTCCCTTAAAGCTAAATGCCTCTGGAGTAATGCCAATTATCTTTGCCCAGGCAATTATGTTTGTGCCGGCTGCTCTATCAGGGTTATCTACTTCAGAAACTGCACAGTCTTTTACTGTAGCTTTTAGCGATATATTTGGTTTTTGGTACAACTTGGTTTTCTTTTTATTGTGTATTGTGTTTACTTTCTTTTACACAGCCGTAACTGTACCAACTAATAAAATGGCAGACGATTTAAAACGTAGTGGCGGATTTGTTCCGGGCATTAAACCGGGGTCTGATACCGCAGAGTATTTGGATAAAATTATGTCTCAAATAACCTTGCCGGGATCTATATTCCTTGCATTAATTGCAATATTTCCTGCATTTGCAGTAAAACTTTTAGGTTTACAGGCAGGATGGGCATTATTTTATGGTGGTACTTCACTCCTCATTATGGTGGGTGTGGCAATAGACACGATGCAGCAAATCAATGCATACCTGTTAAACAGACACTATGATGGCTTGATGAAATCAGGAAAAAATAGAAAAGCAGTAGCATAATTATGGCAAAGCAAGCAGCAATAGAACAAGACGGAACAATTATAGAAGCATTGTCAAATGCCATGTTTCGCGTTGAACTAGAGAACGGCCATATTGTTACAGCACACATATCGGGTAAAATGCGTATGCATTATATTAAATTACTGCCCGGTGATAAAGTAAAATTGGAAATGAGTCCTTATGATTTAAGTAAGGCAAGAATAACTTATAGATATTAGATTAAAGATAAACGACTTAAGATTTAAATAAAAAATCAGAAATAAGATATCGTTAATCAACAATCGTTAATCAATTTATTATGAAAGTAAGAGCATCCATTAAGAAAAGAAGTGCCGAGTGCAAAATTGTGCGTCGAAAAGGCAGATTATATGTTATTAACAAAAAGAACCCAAAGTTCAAACAAAGACAAGGTTAAGATATGGCAAGAATAGCAGGTGTAGATATCCCAAAACAAAAAAGGGGTGTAATCGCGTTAACTTACATATTTGGCATCGGTAAAAGCCGCGCCAAAGACATTTTGGCAAAAGCTGAAGTAAGTGAAGACAAAAAAGTAAACGAATGGGACGATGATGAAATAGGTCGCATTCGTGATGCTGTAGGAAATTTTAAAATTGAGGGTGAATTACGTTCAGAAGTTCAAATAAGCATCAAACGCTTAATGGATATTGGATGTTACAGAGGCATTCGTCACAGATCGGGTCTTCCGCTTCGTGGTCAACGCACCAAAAACAACTCAAGAACCAGAAAAGGAAAACGTAAAACTGTTGCTAACAAGAAAAAAGCAACTAAATAATCCCTAGAGATATGGCAAAAACAACCACAAAAAAACGTAAAGTTATTGTTGAATCTGTAGGTGAAGCTCACGTTACAGCTTCTTTTAACAATATAATCATTTCGTTGACAAACAAAAACGGTGATGTTATCGCTTGGTCTTCTGCCGGTAAAATGGGCTTCAGAGGATCTAAGAAAAACACTCCTTATGCTGCTCAACTTGCCGCTGAAGATGCTACAAAAGCAGCTCACGATGCAGGCTTACGCAAAGTAAAAGTGTATGTTAAAGGACCCGGAAACGGAAGAGAGTCTGCAATACGCTCTATTCACAATGCAGGAATTGAAGTGACTGAAATTATTGACATCACTCCAATGCCTCACAACGGGTGCAGACCTCCTAAAAGAAGAAGAGTCTAAGGAAGTTACAAGGATGAAGTTAAAAGTTTGAAGTAAAAAAACTTTGAACATGAAACTTTAAACATTGAATTTTTAAACAATAATAAGTATAAACCAAAGAAGGAAAAAGATAGGTGGAGGACAGACCTTAATTCATCATCCCTTCTAAAAAATTTTTAAATATGGCAAGATATACCGGTCCAAAAACAAAGATAGCCCGTAAATTCGGTGAAGCAATTTTTGGTGACGACAAAGCATTTGAAAAAAGAAATTACCCTCCCGGGCAACACGGAAACGCCCGTAGAAGAGGTAAAAAATCTGAATATGCAACCCAGTTAATGGAAAAGCAAAAAGCAAAGTATACCTATGGTATCCTTGAGCGTCAATTCAGAAATATGTTTAAAAGAGCAACAGCTGCAGAAGGTATCACAGGTGATGTTTTACTTCAATTATGTGAATCTAGATTAGACAATGTTGTTTTCAGAATGGGTATAGCTCCTTCAAGAAGTGCAGCACGTCAATTGGTTTCTCACAGACACATCCTTGTAAATGGTGAAAAGGTAAACATTCCTTCATATCACGTAAAGCCGGGCGATGTTGTTTCAGTGAGAGAAAAGTCAAAATCTTTAGACTCCATTTCTCAATCACTATCAAACGCTTCTCACCCTTATGAGTGGATTAACTGGAATAATGACAAAATGGAAGGAACGTTTGTTTCTACTCCACAAAGAATCCAAATTCCGGAAAATATCAATACACAATTCATCGTCGAATTATATTCTAAATAATAAACCTTAGGAATCACAAACATGGCAATACTAAATTTTCAGAAGCCCGATAAAGTTATAATGATCAACTCAACCGATTTTGAGGGGAAATTTGAATTTCGCCCCTTAGAACCCGGTTATGGATTGACCGTTGGTAACGCGCTTAGAAGAGTACTACTTTCCTCCTTAGAAGGTTTCGCAATCACATCCATCAGAATTGAAGGAGTTGACCACGAGTTTTCAACCATACCGGGAGTAGTAGAAGATGTAACAGAAATTATCCTTGGTTTAAAACAAGTGCGATTCAAACGTCAAATTGATGAAATCGATAATGAAACAGTGACTATGTCACTGTCTGGAAAAGACCAGCTTACTGCCGGTGATTTCCAAAAATTCATCTCAGGTTTTCAAATTCTAAATCCAGATTTAGTAATCTGCAATATGGAATCTAAAGTAAACCTGAATATGGAAATGACCATTGAAAAAGGTAGAGGATATGTGCCTGCTGAAGAAAACAAAAAAGCAAACGCGCCTCTTGGAACTATCTTTACAGACTCCATCTACACACCCATCAAAAATGTTAAGTACAGCATAGAAAACTACCGCGTAGAGCAAAAAACAGATTATGAAAAACTGGTTTTTGAAATCGTTTCAGACGGTTCTATCCATCCAAAAGATGCCTTAACTGAAGCTGCTAAAACGTTGATTCACCACTTTATGTTATTCAGTGACGAGCGCATCACCCTTGAGGCAGATGAAATTGCTCAAACTGAAACTTATGATGAAGAATCCTTACACATGCGTCAGTTATTGAAAACCAAACTGGTTGATATGGACCTTTCAGTAAGAGCATTGAACTGCTTGAAAGCTGCAGAAGTTGATACCCTTGGAGACTTGGTTTCTTACAATAAAAATGACCTAATGAAATTCAGAAACTTTGGTAAAAAATCATTAACTGAATTGGAAGAGTTGGTAAACGTAAAGGGACTTAACTTTGGAATGGATCTTTCAAAATACAAATTAGACAAAGATTAATTAAAGACTATAGACAAGAGATTTTAGACTAAAGATTTTTTAAATAGAGCACACGCTTTAACAAAGTTTGAAAAATATCTAACATCTCACATCTAAAATCTAACATCTAGAAAAAATGAGACACGGAAAAAAAATAAATCATTTAGGTAGAAAAACAGCCCATAGAAAATCGATGTTGGCAAATATGGCCTGTTCTCTTATTGAGCATAAAAGAATCAATACAACAGTTGCTAAAGCGAAAGCACTAAAGCAGTTTGTTGAGCCACTAGTTACAAAATCGAAGGAAGACACTACACACAACAGACGTATAGTTTATAGCAGACTGCGTCAAAAAGAAGCAGTAGCAGAACTTTTCAGAGATGTCGCTGTAAAAGTCGCAGATCGCCCGGGAGGTTACACAAGAATCATCAAATTAGGTAACCGTTTAGGAGATAACGCAGATATGGCAATGATCGAGTTGGTTGACTTCAACGAAGTCTATAACGCAAACAAACCCGCTAAAAAGAAATCAACACGTCGCGCCGGAAAAGCAAAGAAAGCTGATGAGACAACTGCAAAAGTGGCACCTTCAGAAAATACTGAAGAAGTAACTCCTGTAGAAACTCCGGAAGCTGCAACTCCGGAAGCTACAGCACCAGAAGCAACAAACGAAGCTCCTGAAAACAACGAGCAAGAACCAAAAAATGAGAAAGAATAAATATTATTTTATTAATGCCCATTATGGGCTATCATTCTAAATACACAAGGGATAAACTGTTTTAGTTTATCCCTTTTTTTATATTATTTTTACACTCTGATATAAACAACACATCATATAATTTTCATGAAGTACCACACTAGAAAAAAAGCCATTATTTTACTCGCCGACGGAACTATTTTTCACGGTAAAGCCGTGGGAGGCAAAGAAGGTAATGCCTTTGGTGAAGTCTGTTTCAATACCGGAATGACCGGTTATCAGGAAATTTTTACAGATCCTTCTTACTTTGGACAATTGATGGTAACCACAAATGCCCATATTGGGAATTATGGGACCAATAAAAACGAATTAGAATCTGATGGAGTTAAAATTGCAGGGTTAATCTGCCGGAATTTTAGTTATAACTATTCTCGTGATATTGCAGATGCCTCACTTGAAGAGTTTTTAAATGACAACAACCTGTTTGCTATTTCTGACGTTGACACAAGAGCCTTGGTAAGTTATATTCGTGACAATGGAGCTATGAACGCTGTTATCTCAACTGATGTAGAGAATATAGAAGGTCTAAAAAAACAATTGGCAGATGTGCCTGATATGAATGGGTTGGAATTGGCTTCTAAGGTGTCCACCAAAGAACCCTATTTTTTTGGAAACGAAAATGCCACTCATAAAATTGCAGCACTTGATATAGGTATCAAGAAAAATATTTTACGCAACCTGGCAGATAGGGATTGTTACATCAAAATATTCCCCTATGATGTCACTTTTGAAGAAATGGCAGCTTTTGAACCAGACGGCTATTTTTTATCTAACGGTCCCGGCGACCCGCAACCCCTGCGCAATGCCATTGAAGTTGCAAGACAAATTATTGATAGAGATTTACCTTTATTCGGTATCTGTTTAGGTCATCAGGTAATTGCATTGGCAAACGGCATTTCAACATATAAAATGCACCACGGTCACAGGGGGATTAACCATCCCATTATGAATCTGCTAACCGGAAAAGGTGAAATTACTTCACAAAATCACGGTTTTGCCATCAATAGGGAAGAAACAGAAAATCATCCTGATATAGAAATCACCCACGTGCATTTAAATGACCATACCGTGGCAGGAATTAAAATGAAAAGCAAAAATTGTTTCTCAGTGCAATACCACCCTGAAGCCAGTCCCGGACCACATGATGCGAGATATTTATTTGATCAGTTTATTGCAAATATTCAAAGTTCAAGGTTTAAAGTTCAAAGTTAATATCGTGGGTAAAATTTTAAGATTTGAAGACCTTGAAATATGGCAATTAGCCAGAGCGCTGTGCATTGATATTTATGAAATTGCACAAAACTCTGATTTAAAAACTGATTTTAAATTATATTATCAAATCGATGGTTCCTCTGGATCAATAATGGATATTATTGCTGAAGGATTTGAACGTAATGGGAATAAAGAATTCATACAATTTCTATCAATCTCAAAAGCCTCTTGTGGAGAAACACGCTCCCAATTATATAGAGTATTTGATAGAAAATACATAGTTATTGATAAATTTGAAATAACCAAAGAAAAAACCATTGTTTTGAGTAAAAAGATAAGTTCATTTATGACCTATCTTTCTAAAAGTGACTACAAAGGAAGTAAATAAAATAAATTCAATGTTCAAGGTTTAACTTTAAACTTTAAACCTTGAACTTTAAACCTTAAATAAAAAAATATGAGTTTAATCGTCGACATCCACGCCAGACAAATTTTTGATTCAAGAGGAAACCCCACCATCGAAGTCGATGTAATTACTGAAAGCGGAATCCTTGGAAGATTTGCTGTGCCTTCAGGGGCATCAACCGGAGAGCACGAGGCAGTCGAACTCAGGGACGGCGGAAAAGCCTATATGGGAAAAGGTGTGCTCAAAGCAGTTAAAAATGTAAATGAGGTGATTGCTCCTGCGCTATTGGGGGCGGTTGTGTTTGATCAAAACCTTATTGACCAAACTTTGATTCAACTCGACGGTACAAAAAACAAGTCAAAACTGGGAGCCAATGCCATACTTGGAGTTTCACTTGCTGTTGCCAAGGCTGCAGCATTGGACTTGGGATTGCCTTTGTATCGATATATTGGCGGTGTGAGTGCAAATACCCTCCCGGTACCTATGATGAATATTATTAATGGGGGGTCACATAGTGATGCACCCATCGCATTTCAGGAATTTATGGTAATGCCGGTAAAGGCATCAAACTTTGCACACGCTATGCAAATGGGATCTGAAATATTCCATCACCTAAAAAAAGTATTACATGACAGAAAATTAAGCACAGCTGTGGGTGATGAAGGTGGTTTTGCGCCCACGCTCGATGGAACTGAAGACGCTTTAGACACCATAGCACAAGCAGTAAAAAATGCTGGATACAAAATGGGAACTGACATTATGATCGCTTTAGACTGTGCTGCTGCAGAATTTTATGTCAAAAGAAAATATGACTATACTAAATTTGAAGGTAAGTCAGGTAAAGTGAGAACTTCAAAACAGCAAGCAGATTATCTGGCTGAGCTAGCGGCTAAATATCCCATTATTTCTATAGAGGACGGTATGGATGAAAATGACTGGGAAGGCTGGAAATACCTCACAGAAAAAATTGGCAATAAAGTGCAGTTAGTGGGTGACGATTTGTTTGTAACCAATGTCGAGCGACTTTCCAGAGGAATCAATGAAGGAATTGCCAATTCCATCTTGATTAAGGTGAATCAAATAGGAACCCTCACAGAAACTATTGCAGCGGTAAACATGGCGCATAATGCAGGTTATACTTCAGTAATGTCTCACCGCTCCGGTGAAACAGAAGACAACACAATTGCAGACCTGGCAGTGGCTTTAAACTGTGGTCAAATTAAAACAGGTTCTGCTTCACGTAGTGATCGTATGGCAAAATACAATCAATTACTGCGCATTGAGGAGGAATTGGGAAGTGTGGGATATTTTCCACAGGGAAATGCTTTTAAAGTGAATTGATATTTAAATCACTTCTATTTAAGGTTTTTTTAACCCAGAAGGCGTTGGTTTTCACTTTAAAAATCGTCTTATATTTTGTACCTTCGCAAAACGAAGAAAAATTAAATAACGTATAGAAATATGTCAAAAATAGCCACACTGGAAATTGATGGAAAAAAATATGAATTTCCTATTATTGAGGGAACTGAAAATGAAGTAGCCATTGATATAAAATCATTAAGAGCATCTTCAAATGTAATTACCTTAGACCCCGGATATAAAAATACAGGATCCTGTGAAAGTGCTATTACATTTCTGGACGGCGAAAAAGGTATTCTAAGATACAGAGGCTATAGTATAGAAGAACTTGCAGACAAAGCTTCATTCCTTGAGGTGTGTTTTCTTCTTATCTTCGGGGAATTACCTACTCAAGAGGAGCTTTCAAAATTTCACAAAGACATTAAAGGGCAATCCATTGTTGATGAGGATATGAAACGTATTCTTGATGGCTTTCCCAAGTCTGCTCACCCTATGGGTGTACTAGCATCTTTGACTAATGCACTTGTTGCTTTCAATCCCTCATCTGTCAATGTGGACTCTGAAGAGGATATGTACAAAGCTATTGTAAAGATATTGGGTAAATTTCCGGTTCTTGTTGCCTGGACGATGCGTAAGAAAATGAGTTTACCACTCAACTATGGAGATACCTCATTAGGCTATGTTGAGAATATTCACAAAATGATGTTTCACCAACCTAATGAAGAGTATAAAGTAGAAAGAGCAGTCATTGAAGCATTAGACAAATTACTCATTCTCCACGCAGACCACGAGCAAAACTGTTCGACATCGACTGTTAGAATCGTAGGATCCTCTCACACTGGCTTGTTTGCATCTTTATCTGCCGGCATTTCAGCACTTTGGGGTCCCCTTCACGGTGGAGCCAATCAAGCTGTGATTGAAATGCTCGAAGCAATCAAAGCAGATGGAGGCGATACATCAAAATACATTTTAAAAGCCAAAGATAAAAATGATCAATTTCGTTTAATGGGCTTTGGACATAGAGTCTATAAAAACTTTGACCCACGGGCTAAAATCATTAAAAAAGCAGCAGATGAAGTCTTGGGAGAACTCGGTATTGAAGATCCAGTACTCGACATTGCTAAAGGTCTAGAAAAAGTGGCGCTTGAAGATGAATACTTTATTTCTAGAAATCTGTACCCCAATGTTGATTTTTATTCAGGAATAATTTACAGAGCTTTGGGAATCCCAACAGATATGTTTACAGTAATGTTTGCCTTAGGCAGACTTCCCGGATGGATTGCACAGTGGAAAGAAATGCGACTAGGTAAAGAACCTATTGGCCGTCCAAGACAAGTTTATATTGGTTACAACCATAGACCTTTTAAATCCAGAAGTGAACGATAATTTTTACAAATTTTAGTTATTAAACTCCATCAAGAGGAATCTCGATGGAGTTTTTAACTATTTGAACAAATACAAAGAAGATGCTAAAACTTAATGCCAAAGATGAAACTTCCAGGCTGAGAGCCGTCGTTTTGGGAACTGCAAATAGTAATGGCCCAACTCCACTTGCTGAAGAAGCTTACGACCCTAAATCTCTGGAACACATTCTAGCCGGCACCTATCCTAAAAACGAAGATATGGTACCGGAAATGGAAGCCTTTTCAGATGTTTTAAAAAAATATGATGTAAAAGTTTTTAGACCCGAAGAAATCAAAGATTACAATCAGATATTTTCAAGAGATATTGCATTCGTTATTGATGATGTTTTTGTGAAAGCAAATATATTGCCAGATCGTGAACGGGAGCTCGATGCGATTCAATATGTAATTGACCAGATAGACCCGGCAAAAGTGGTTAGACCTCCTAAAGAAGTTCATATCGAAGGCGGCGATGTAATGCTTTGGAATGACTATATCTTTATAGGTACCTATAAAGGTAGTGACTACAAAGAATTTATGACTGCCAGAACCAATATGGAAGGTGTGGAGTATATTAAAAACCTGTTTCCCAATAAAATAATAAAGGAATTTGATCTGGTAAAATCCAAAATAGAGGCGCGCGACAACGCACTTCACCTGGACTGTTGCTTTCAACCGGTGGGAACCAATAAAGCCATTATATACAAACAAGGGTTCAGGGAAGAATCAGACTATACTTTTTTGGTAAATCTTTTCGGAAAAGAAAACCTCTTTCATATCACTCGTGATGAAATGTATCATATGTTTAGCAATGTGTTTTCC
>DAINOA010000041.1:0-16310 GCA_036735625.1 Planktosalinus sp.
CAATTACTACCATTTCGGAGCCTTCAATACTCCAACTACCAGAACTAAAATCATCTGATAAATCTACAGGATACTCTTCAGTTTGGTTTTGACCCATGAAATTCACACTTAAAACAATAGTATAAGAACCAAATGTTTCAACAGTGTTTGGGTTTTCAGAGAAGACGACTTGTGCATCAAAATCTTTTCCAAAACCATCATAAATCAACGTTAAGGTTTGGCCATCAAAAACAACTTCTGATTCGCCTTCATAATCAAGTCCTTTAACATCCCAACTTCCTGTGATATCAACAGTTAAATCAACTTGGTTGTTTTCATTATCATCATCACTGCTACAAGCTGTAAAGAAAAATAAAATTGGAATAAATAATAAAAATAATTTTTTCATAGTTTTTGTTAAATTAATTAGCTAGCAAAAATATAATTATATATTAAATTATCATCAACAATCTTTCATTTTAATTACTTTTAAATTTTTGGGATGATTTTTGATTGGTATATTTGTAAAAACTTTGAAAGTGAAACACAATTTTAGCATTGTACTCTTTTTCTTTAGCGGATTCTTGTTTTCCCAAGAGTTTGGTTCAAAATTTTTTACGATAGATGAAAACTCATTACCTCAAGTTTTTACTATAGATAATAGCTATTTTGTAAAGAAACATAGCACCAGTACTTTCCCAAAAAGTATGGGTATTACTTCTAGCAATTACTGGCAACCTGTTAGTATGCTTGATGCCTTAAATAAGCAAGATGCTTATTTAAACAGAAGAAATACAGTTGAAAACAAAATTACAGCAGAGTCTTTAGGCTTTAGGAAAATCATAGAAAAAGAAAGTGCTATAAAAGTGGAGGTTAATGAACCTTATTATTTAAGAAGGAATTCTGTGAGAAATACTGTTTACAGAGATGCTTCAATGCCTTTTTTATACAATCCTTACTACAATAGAACTCCAGCAATTTCAGATTTTTAATCGTTACTTTAAAAGTCGTTCTATTTCATTTTTAAAGGTAGTGAAGTTAGAAAGGTTGTTATGCCCTCCCCTTTTAATGGTAATTAAATATTTTCCGCCGGCAGGTGATGCCAACTCAAAGAGTTTTTTGCCGGAATTGTAAGGCACAACATTGTCGTCAGTTCCATGAAAAATGACTGTTTTACAGTTTACTTTTTTGATATATTCATTACTTTTAAACTCATATTTAATGAGATACTCTACCGGAAAAATAGGAAACCGTTTTTTTGCAACTGAGGTTAAATTGTAAAAGGGGGTTTCTAAAAGAAGTAAACTTGGGTTGTTTTCGGCTGCAAGTTTTGTAGCAAATGCAGTGCCCAAAGACCTTCCGTAGAGGATAATTTCTTCTTCTTTATATTGATTTGAAACATAATCATAAAACAACTGTGCATCTTCATATAAAGCCTTTTCACTCATCTCTCCGGTACTTTTTCCATAACTCCTGTAGTCCATCACAAGAACATCCCAATTGTATTTAGTCAAAGAAGATGTGATTTCGCCCCAGCGGGATAAATCACCGGCATTTCCATGGAAATAAAGAATAACGCCTTTAGGGTTTTGTGCTTTAAAATGGATGGCATTTAAAAGTGCCCCATCTGTTGTTTCTAAATTGATTTCTTCAAAGGGTTCGGTAAACTCATATTGATAATCGGCAGCTAAAGTACTTGGTAAAAAAATAAGCTTTTCCTGAAAAAGTGTAAGCGCAGTTATGAGCATAAGATAAAGAATAACAAGGGTGTATAGTATTTTTTTAAACATTATTTGAGGTTTTCTTACCATGAACAACCTTAAAGCTACTTCCTTCGAGATCTATTTTTACTTTGGTGGAATGTATGATTTCTGAAAGCATTTTGTGATAAGACTCAAACTGATTTAAGTTTTTATGTCCGCCGCCAATAACAGCATACAAACGGGTATTTTTAGAATTTAATTGTGAAAGTTTAATGCTGCTTTTAAATGGAATTAATTTGTCTTTGGTACCGTGTAAAATGTGGATGGGACATTTGACATATTTAATCCATTTATATGTGGGCAAAGGATATTTCATTAATAATGAGAGCGGCATAAAGGGCATATAGCGGGCAGTTACTTTGGTGAGACTGAAATATGGTGCATCGAGTATCAACATTCTGGGATTGTTAAGTGACGCTAATTTGGTCGCAAAACCAGAACCCAGAGAGCGCCCATATAAAATGATGTATCGTTCAAAAACCCGTTCCTTAATTTTATCATAAACAAGCTGTAAGTCATTGTGAATGGCCTTTTGAGTGCGTCTTCCGGTACTTTTTCCAAACCCCCTATAATCAAGCATAATAACTTCAAATTGATGGCGTGTAAAGTCAACAGCAAATTTTCCCCAGCCTTTAATGCTTTTTGAATTTCCCTTTAAATAGAGTACAATTCCTTTTGGGTTTTCGACTTTAAAATGAAGTCCGTTGATGACAGCTCCATCGGGAGTAGTAAGATTATATTCCTCCACCTGTTGATTTTCATAGTAAAACTCAAAATCTTTAGGAAGTTTTTCAGGCTTGAATAAAAGATAATCCTGTAGATAATACAATAGAATACTTATAACAATATAAACTGTAAGTATGATAATTGTTATATATAACCAGTGTGGCATCAGATTTATTTAGTGATTCAAAAATAAAAAGCCTGTCACTTTAAAAGTAACAGGCAAGTTATAAAAAATATTGATTCCTTATTTGATTAAAGATACAGATTTTACTTTTCCTTCCATTTCAATTTTACAAAAATAAATTCCGTTTTTGAGTCCTACTGAAGAAATTTCTATAAATTGTTGTGATGTTAATTTCTCCATCATAAGCCTTCCATTTGTGTCATATAGAGAAATTTTTAATTTTTGGCTGTTTGTGTTTTTTAATATAAAGCCGTTATCTGAAGCTATCGTATTGAGAAAGTAAATCTCTTTAAAGATATCTGCGTCATTTAGATTCAAAAACTCATAGAAAAAAGGTTCAGACATTACAAGGCAAGTGGGCGGCCCTTGAAAAGCGACCTCAACAGTATAGTTTCCACTTTCTAATGGCGTGTAAAAGAATGTGTCTGCTCCTGCTATTTGAATGCCGTTAAGAAACCAACTGTAGTCAAAACCATTTTCTGTGGTGAAAAGTGTGCCATCAATTTCATCTATAATAACCTCTTCTCCAACCATATCAAATGTTACAGGTACTCCACTGGAAAGCCAGAATTGAGGACATTGTGGATAAGATACTTCAAGTAAGTATGAGCCAGGCTCTGTTACTTCATAAAAATCTTGTGGCCCTTCTAGTACAATAACTCCATCTTTGTACCATCTAAAGTTTTCAGGACCGGCAAAAGCATTTGAAATTATTGAGGACTCTCCAAAACATAGTGTTGTGTCTGGATCGTGCTCAATTGCAGGATTTAAAAAGATCCATGTATCAAATAGAATATCATTTGAGTCTTCAGTACAACCATCATCTGTTATGGTAACAAAAACATAGGCAAAACCAAGATCACCTGCAACTATACTTAGTGTATTGTTTGTTTCACCTGTAAAGTCTGTAGGCGTCCCGCCGGGTGAAAATTTATATTTCCATTGGTAATTGTCATACCCGGCTGCTGCCGTAAAAACAATGACCTGATCTGAACACTGCACCTGGTTTCCGCCACTTAAATCAGGGTCTGATGTAATTGTACTGTCAAATGCACATTGTGCTGAAAGAATGTTTCCCACAAAAAAAAGAAACATTAATAAAATAATTTTTTTCATACATTTTATTATTGATTGATGTTGTCTTAAAGACGAAACTATTAAAAAAATGTTTCACAAAAAAGCCTAATTAAAAAAAAAACCGGACTCAACAACTGAGTCCGGTTTAGTAAAATGGAGTTATTAAACACTTTTATTTTTTATGCATAAAAGCTTGCTTGCCCAAAAGTTCCTCTACAGTCTCAACGTGACTATCATCTGGCACACAACAGTCCACGGGACAAACGGCAGCACATTGAGGTTCCTCGTGAAATCCTTGACATTCTGTACATTTATCGGGCACTATGTAATAAACTTCGTCACTTACAGGGGTTTGAACGGCATCTGCATCCACCTCTTTACCGTTTGGGAGCACCACTTTCCCTTCCAAATCAGTTCCATCTGAATACCTCCAGTCATCAGCTCCTTCATAAATGGCAGTATTGGGACATTCCGGTTCACATGCACCACAATTGATGCACTCATCAGTTATTATAATTGCCATAGCTTATTCTTTTTCTTTGCGTAAATTTGCACAAAAATAACGCCAAAACATTTCATAACCAAATTGAAACATGACATTAACAGAACGTAAACAAGCTTTTATAAAACTCGGAGAATTCATATCGCAATTTGTCGACAACACGCCACGTCAAAAAGAAAATATCCCTCAAAATGATTCATTTTTTGAGGGGATGCTTCACCAAATCAAACTTGCTGAAGAACACAATGGCTGGTTTACTCTTGATAATATTCAATTTGCCCTGAAAAGTTGGTCTGGAGCACTCACAGAATCCAGCCTCAATCAATGGTTATCCAATTATAAATTTGAAAACAACAATCCTAAAACAGTCGCTATCATTATGGCGGGAAATATACCTTTAGTGGGTTTTCACGATTTTTTATCGGTTTTGATAAGTGGTCATAACGTTTTGGTTAAACAATCATCAAAAGACAAGCAACTTCTGCCCTATCTCTCTAAATACCTTGAACATACATCCCCTGAATTCATAGGGAAAATAACATTTACAAACGAAAAATTAGTAAACTTTGATGCCATTATCGCTACAGGAAGTGATAATACAGCCCGCTATTTTGAATATTATTTTAAAACCAAACCTCATATCATTAGAAAAAATAGAAATTCTGTGGCAATTCTCTCAGGAAATGAAACAGAAAGTCAATTGAATGCTTTGGGAGAAGATATTTTTAGGTATTATGGATTGGGCTGTCGAAATGTATCAAAACTTTTTGTTCCTAAGGAATACAACTTTGATCAATTTTACAAGGCTGTTTATTCCTGGTATTACTTAGTTGACAAACAAAAATATGCCAACAATTATGACTACAACAAAGCAGTCTATTTGATGAGCGAATTTGCATTCCTGGATAATGGTTTTTTTATACTTAAAGAAGATAAAAATTACAGCTCACCAATTGCAACTTGTTTTTATGAATACTACAACTCTCTTGATGAATTAAAACATAAAATTGAAAATGAAAATGAATCCATACAGTGTGTTGTGGCTTCGGGTTTCACAAAAAATGAAGTCGCATTCGGAAAAACACAACAACCACACCTTTGGGAATATGCAGACAATATTGACACTGTTGATTTCTTGTTAAAAATTTAAACTAAAGAGGCTTACTTTTAACTGATTAGTGAGTATTTTAGCCAACTTAAAATAGTTTCAAACTTCATTCAACAGTTTTCATGAAAAAACACAACTTTAGCGCAGGACCAAGTATTTTACCTCAAGAGGTTTTTAAAAAGGCGGCAGCAGCTGTTCTTGATTATAACAATACCGGTTTATCCATTTTAGAAATTTCTCACCGCAGTAAGGATTTCATTGCAGTAATGGAGCAAGCAAAAAGCCTTTCTTTAGAATTATTGGGTCTTGAAAATAAAGGATATCAAGCTCTATTTCTTCAGGGTGGTGCCAGCACACAATTTGCAATGCTTGCTCAAAATTTACTGGATAGCAAAGCAGCTTATCTCAACACCGGCACCTGGTCTAACAACGCCATAAAAGAAGCTCGTTTTTTCGGTGAAGTTATTGAGGTTGCATCATCAAAAGACAAAAACTACAACTACATCCCAAAAAACTATAAAATTCCTGAAGATGTAGATTACTTTCATTGCACCAGCAACAATACTATTTTTGGAACTCAACTCAAAGAATTTCCACAAACAAAAGTACCGCTTGTTTGTGATATGAGTAGTGACATTTTCTCAAGAAAAATAGATTATTCACAGTTTAGTTTAATCTATGCGGGTGCTCAAAAAAATATGGGTCCTGCCGGCTCTACGCTTGTCATCTTAAAAGAAAGCATCCTCAATAAAGTGAGTAGAGCCATACCCAACATCTATAATTACAAATCTCACGTAGATAAGGAAAGTATGTACAACACACCTGCGGTATTTGCTGTGTATGTATCAATGCTCACTTTACAATGGTTAAAAGATATAGGAGGTATTGCAGTCATTGAAAAACAAAACAATGAAAAGGCAGCTTTGCTTTACAGCGAAATTGACAGAAACTCTCTTTTTGAAGGTTTTGTTTCCCGAGATGAAGATCGATCAGCTATGAATGCCACCTTTAATTTAACTGACGAAACATACAAAGAATCCTTTGAAACACTTCTCAAAGAAGCCGGAATAAGCGGACTCAACGGTCACAGAAGTGTGGGCGGCTACCGAGCCTCTATGTATAACGCAATGCCCATTGAAAGCCTTCAACTTCTTGTAGAAATAATGCAAGAGCTTGAAAATAAAATATAAATTAATCTAAAAATCCTCAAAAGTCTCCCTCTCCTGCCGGCAGGCAGGTTTGGAGGGGGATTTAGAGGGAGGAAAACAGTTTTACCATTATCCAAAATTCATGAAAGTATTAGCAAACGACGGAATATCAAAAAGTGGCATAGAGCCACTGGAAAAAGCAGGATTTGAAGTTATTACTACCAAAGTCGCACAGGAGCAGCTCATCAATTACATCAATCAGCATCAAATTGATGCCATTCTTGTGCGCAGTGCAACCACGGTTAGAAAAGAAGTGATTGACGCTTGCCCAACGCTAAAGCTTATTGGACGTGGTGGCGTGGGTATGGACAATATTGATGTTGCTTACGCGAAAGAAAAAGGTCTTCTTGTTATCAATACCCCCGCAGCATCATCGGCTTCTGTGGCCGAACTGGTTTTTGCACACCTTTTTAACAGTGTGCGTTTTCTGTATGATGCCAACCGCAATATGCCCCTGGAAGGCGACACCAGATTCAACGAATTAAAAAAAGCCTATTCTAACGGCATCGAACTTCGTGGAAAAACACTAGGGATTATCGGAATGGGCAGGATTGGACAGGAAGTCGCAAAAATCGCTTTGGGCTGTGGCATGGAAGTGATTGCTCACGACAAATTTATTGACTCGGTTACTGTTGACGTAACGCTTTTCAACGGGCAGTCCATCACTGTGAAAATTGATTCTTTACCTTTTACAGATGTATTGAAACGAAGTGATTTTATTAGCCTGCACGTTCCGGCTCAAAAGGAATATGTTATCAGTCAGGCCGAAATGGATCAAATGAAACCCGGTGCCGGTCTTATCAATGCAGCCCGTGGCGGAGTTTTAGACGAGGTAGCCCTGCTAAAAGCATTAGACAGTGGCCACCTGAGCTTTGCCTGTCTAGACACCTTTGAAGAAGAACCCACGCCGGCCTTGCAAGTCTTGATGCACCCCAAAGTATCATTAAGTCCTCATATTGGTGCAGCTACATTAGAAGCTCAGGATCGTGTAAGTTCAGAACTCGCAAATCAAATAATTAATCATTTTAAATCTTAAAAGTATGGCAACAATTTTAGAATTACTCAACAGTGACCTTGGAAAGCAAATTATAAAAGGCGCCAGTTCACAAACCAACTCCCCGGAAGATAAAACAAGCCAAGTAGTAAGTATGGCTCTTCCTTTATTACTAGGAGCAATGAAAAACAATGCTTCTACCCCAGAGGGAGCAAGTGGTTTATTAAAAGCCCTTCAATCAAAACACGATGGTAGCATCGTTACTAATTTAGGCACCTATTTTCAAGGTGGAGTTGACCAGGCAGATTTAAAAGACGGCGAAGGGATTTTAAAACACGTTTTAGGTACTAAAAGACCTCAATTAGAAAACGCATTAAGTAAAAAGTCCGGGCTGGACAGTAATAGTGTTGCTCAAATTTTAAAGATTGCGGCACCCATTGTTATTGGTATGCTTGGTAAAGAAGCTAAAGAAAAAAAAGTTTCCAATGAAAGTGGATTGACAGATGTTTTAGGAAGCTTGATTGGTGGTAAAACTAAAAAAGAACAGTCAATACTTCACTCCATACTCGATGCAGATGGCGATGGAAGCATCATTGATGACATTGCAGGAATGGTTTTGGGAGGTTCCAAAACCACCAAAAAGTCATCAGGCCTGGGCGGATTATTAGGAGGATTATTTAAGAAATAACCAAAAGCCGCTTTCTTTAAAATTTAGTATCTTTGTGGTCTATGAAATATTTATTCACCATATTGATGTTTACTGTTTTGGTGATTGGTTGTGACACCTCAAAATCTGCTGTTGAAACAGATTCATCAACAGTTGCCCTTTCAGATACTGTTAAAATAACAAATGATAGCATTGAATATGAAATCATTATTATCGAACCCGGCTTCAATGCCTGGCTGGTTACCCAGCCTCCAAAAGGCTATTATGGGTTGAATTACCTTGAAATAAGAAATAAAATTTATGTAACTGAATACAACTATAGGGTTTATGCACCGGGATTTAATAAAAACCTTTACCTGCAAGAAATAAATTATGACCCATTAATCTCATATGGCCTTGAAGTCAATTACCTGCTCTACAATTATTTTAAATTTTTTGAAAAAACCTACAATCAAAAACTTAGATGAACAAGCTTAAAAAAAAGTGGGGCATCACCTCAAACAAACAATTAATAATAATAATCATTGTTTTTGGTATTACAGGTTCACTCGCAACAATTGTAGCAAAACCTTTAACAATACTTTTAGGGATTTCTCCAGACTATTGGTTATTTTGGCCGCTGAGAATTCTTTTGATTATTCCCATTTATCAACTTATTTTAGTTGCTGTAGGTTGGATTTTTGGAGAATTTAATTTTTTCAAGAATTTTGTAAAAAAAATGTTGCAAAGATTTTCGTTCAGGTAATACCCTTATTTAACATTGATAAAAGAATCAAACATATCATCTAAGTTAACAGCCATTTTTCTGGGTGTCGCTTTGTTGTTTTCTTTTTCTTCCCAAGCAATACATATTTTCAGTCACAGCGATTTTGAGCATTGTACAGAAACAGATACTACCCATTTTCACAAATTAGAAACCGGTTGTGATATTTTCGATTTTCACATTACTCCCGTATTAAGCATTTCAAACCTTAGTATTCAACCACAAACAATATCAAATTATAAGACTATATTTCCTCCTGTTGAGGATAAACTATTTTTCTCTAAATCTTTCCACTTTAGTCTAAGGGGTCCCCCCAAAAGCGCATAACTTAAATTTCACTTTTTTAATTTATCAACTTTTTTTGCGAAAGCAAAAGTAGTACTATGCGTATTATTCTAATTGTTTTATTTATTGGTTTTCAGTTTCAGTCTTATTCTCAAAGCTGCAATCAGACTTTAACCGGACGTGTTGTTGACTTTCACGATGGAAGTCCGCTCGACGGGGCAGTTTTGATTGTTGCAGGTATCGAGAAATTTGCACAAACTGATTTGGATGGCAACTTCAAGATCGAAAATCTATGTGAAGGCAACTATACATTGCAAGTTTCTCATCCTGAATGTGATACTAAGGCAATCCAATTTACACTTCCTTTAAATGGCTCATTAAACATAAGACTTGAGCACCATCTCGAGGAATTGGATCAAGTAACCGTAAAAGGCAGTGCCGCTATTGATTATGTAGCAACACAACTAGAAAATCGAATTGAAAAAGAGGATATTGAAAATTTAAGTTATGCTTCATTGGGAGATGCTTTAAAAATGCTTTCGGGTGTGTCATCCTTAAATACAGGAAGTACAGTGGTAAAACCCGTTATCCAAGGATTACACAGCAGCCGCGTTTTGATTATGAACAACGGTGTGAGAATGCAGGATCAGGAATGGGGTGTGGAGCACGCTCCTAATGTTGATTTAAACACTGCCGGCACCATTTCAGTCATTAAAGGAGCTTCTGCCCTTCAATATGGTGGTGATGCTGTGGGCGGAATTGTTTTGGTAGAACCTCAACGCATTGTTAGAAAAGACTCCCTTTTTGGAACAACTGTTTTAACAGGTTCATCCAATGGAAGAGGTGGTACACTCACCTCATCTTTTACAAAAACAAAAGAATCCGGTTGGTATGGAACCCTTCAGGGAACTCTAAAGCGTTTTGGAGATTTTGAAACTCCTGATTATGTATTAAGCAATACAGGAATGTTTGAAAAAGCGGCCAGTCTCAGGTTTGGACTTAACAAATTTACCTATGGTTTTGAAGGGTATTATTCATTCTTCAATTCTGAAACGGGAATTTTAAGAGCTTCACATCTGGGAAATGCTCAAGATCTATTCAATGCCATTAACAGTAACAAACCGCTTGTTATTAACGATTTTACATATTCTATTGAAAACCCAAAGCAAGATGTTACTCATCACCTTGCAAAAGCCAAGTTTTTCAAAAGGATAAGTAACTTCGGAAAATTGGAAATGCAATATGACTTTCAGTTTAACAACCGCCTTGAATTTGACGTAAGAAGAGGTGGTCGTGGAGATAAACCAGCCGTTGATTTAGAATTAACGACACACACATTATCCACAGATTTAAGTTATGATGCGCATTCAAAATTCAAGGCAAATGGTGGCCTGTTAGTTCGGTATCAAAACAATTTTGCAAACCCTGAAACCGGTGTGAGACGCTTAATTCCTGATTATGATAAATATGATGTGGGCGTTTACGCATTGGGAAAATATGTACTCAACGAGCAGTGGATTTTGGAAGGTGGTTTGCGTTATGATTACAATCATTTGGACGCTAAAAAGTTTTATCGAAAATCACTTTGGGAAAGCCGGGGCTATAACATTGATTTTCCTGAAATTATTGTAGAAGATTTTGGAACTCAATTACTAACCAATCCGGTTTTTGATTTTCACAATGTTTCCGGGACACTTGGTTTTTCATATTCTTTTATGAAGGATTATGAGTTGTTAACCAATTATTCATTGGCTACAAGAGCTCCCAATCCGTCTGAATTGTTTAGTGAAGGACTGCACCACTCTGCTGCCCGAATTGAAATTGGTGACCTGAGGTTTAACCAGGAGGTAGCACATAAAATTTCTGTTGCCCTGAGTAAAACATCCGAAAAGTTTCAGTTTACTTTGAATCCATTTATTAATGTTATCAATGATTTTTTACTCATTGAACCCACAGGCGTGGAACAAACCATTAGAGGGAATTTTCAGGTATGGGAATACAAACAAACAGATTCCTATCTTTTAGGTTTTGATGTGGATGCCAAAGTAAATCTAACAGAGCATTTTGATTACCATACAAAATTTTCATTTGTTAAAGGCTATGAGCGTGAAAACAATACACCGCTTATTTCAATGCCTCCGATAAATTTAAGTTCTGTAATTCAGTATAAAAATCAACAATTAAACAATCTTAAACTAGGGTTGGAAAGCAATTATGTGTTTCGGCAAAATGAATATCCGGACACCAATTTTGAAGTGTTTTTACCCATTTCAGAAACCACTGAAATCTTAGACTTAAGCACCCCACCAGAAGCATATCATCTTATGAATTTGAATGCAGATGCAGATTTTAAGGTGTTTGGTATAACTGATTTAAGCTTAGGGTTGACAGTAAAAAACCTTTTCAACACCAGTTACAGAGATTACCTCAACCGTTTGCGGTTTTTTGCAGACGATTTAGGACGAAATATAGTTTTACGAATAAAAATTAATTATTAATTCAATTTAAACATTTTACATTATGAAAAATTTAAAATTCTTAGCCTTATTTTTTACAGCAACACTTTTTTTAGCGTCTTGTTCTAGTGATGACGATAATGAGCCCATCAATGAAGAAGAAGTTATCACTACTTTAAATGTTGCTCTTACCGGAGGTAGTACTCCTATCGCATTAACCTTCAGACAACTTGATGAATCTGTAGCTCCAACAATAACAGTGAGTGGTACTCTAGATCCAAACACCACTTACACCGGTATAATTACTGTGTTAAATGAATTGGAAAATCCTGTAGATAATATCACTCTGGAGATTGAAGAGGAAGATGACGAGCACCAGTTCTTCTATTCAGCCGGTGGTGGAATTAACATTTCAAACTTCACCTACCTTGATTTTGACGGTGATGGAAACCCTCTGGGCTTACGTTTTAGTTTTGATACCGGAGATGCTAGTTCAGGTAATTTAACCATAACACTAAGACATGAGCCAAATAAAGACGCAGCAGGCGTAAGTGACGGTCAAATAGCCAATGCCGGTGGTGAAACAGATATTGAAGTAACATTTCCTCTAGAAATTCAGTAAGAAGTAGTAAAATAATAAGATAAAAATCCCTCATAATGGAGGGATTTTTTTATTCTACAATTTCTATTTCAAGAGGTTCTTGATGTGCTGTTTTTTCTCCCTTCCAAACAAAAACATACAACCAAGTAAGTGTAAAAGTGGGAATGAAATCCAGACCGGGCGACAATTCTTCAAGGAAAACAATTACCGCAGCAATTTTTCCGCGTGTACCCGGGTACATTTTTGTCATTTGAGAGGCAGCAAAGGGTGCCCATAAAATATCAAGAAAAGGACCAATTCCCGGAAATAAATAGGAAACCATCCCAATCAAATCGTATGCTATACCTTTTGAAAGCAATTTATATTTTTCACTCATCTTCTAAATTGTTATGAAAGTATAAACGCAAAAGGCATTCCAAAAATTGTTTATTTCTCAATGAGTTTTAAAAATTCGCTACGGGTTTCAATTTTTTCAAAAGCACCCCTGAAACCTGAAGTTGTAGTTAAAGAATTTTGTTTTTGAACCCCACGCATCATCATACACATATGGGAAGCTTCAATCACGACAGCAACTCCTTTGGGTTTTAAAGTATCATCAATACAGTCTAAAATTTCTTTCGTAAGTCGTTCTTGTACTTGCAATCGTCTTGCAAATACATCCACCACACGCGGTAATTTGCTTAACCCCACAATGTGACCATCAGGAATATAAGCGATATGAGCTTTTCCAAAAAAGGGAAGAATATGGTGCTCACACAAGGAATACAACTCAATGTCTTTGACAATAACCATATTCTCATAATCTTCCTTAAACATAGCACTTTTGAGGATTTGAGCTGCATCCTGTTGGTAACCTTGCGTCAAAAATTGCATCGCTTTTGCAGCACGCTCAGGAGTTTTAATAATTCCTTCTCTGTGTATATCTTCTCCCAAGCATGTTATAATATCACTGAAGTTTTCTTTCAAAAAATCAGTGGTTTGCTCGCTGTATGAATCTATTTTAGTGTATGACTGTGTGTTATTCATTTTGTTATTTCTTTAAAATAAGTATTGATATTTTGCACTTTTGGTGAAATGACCAATTGGCAGTAAAGTTGATTTTGATTTTGATTGAAATAATCCTGATGTTCATCCTCAGCCGGATAAAAAACAGAAGATTCTGTAATTTCTGTTACGATTGGATTTTCAAAAATTCTATTGGCATCAAGATACTTAATATAATCTTCAGCTATAGCTTTTTGATATTCGTTGTTATAAAATACCGCGCTTCGATATTGAGTGCCTTTGTCATTTCCCTGCCGGTTCAAAGTGGTAGGATCGTGAGTTGCAAAAAATACTTCCAATAACTCTTTGTATTGAATTTCAAAGGGATTGAAATAAATCTGAATGGCTTCTGCATGACCTGTTTTTCCGGTACAAATCTCTCTGTATCCCGGATTTTTTATCGATCCGCCCGTATATCCTGAAATAACTTTTTCAACACCTTTCAATCTTTGAAAAACAGCTTCAGTACACCAAAAACATCCGCCTGCAAAAGTGGCAACTTCTAAATTTTTTGAATTCATCATAATTTTGTCTAACAAAAGTATTTATAAATTAAACATTTTGATTGTCAATTAACTTTTCATTAATATATAATTTTATTTTTAAAAATGCTTTTATTTGAAATCTGCTTATAAATTGCAATTATGAAATCTAATAGCTACTTTCACGATTCCAAATTCTTAAAATGATACAAGCAAAAAATATTCATAAACATTATGGCGATTTACACGTTTTAAAAGGGGTTTCGCTGGATATTAAAAGTGGAGAAGTTGTTTCAATTGTTGGGGCATCGGGAGCCGGAAAAACAACTTTACTTCACATTTTAGGCACACTTGACAATGCCTCAAAAGACTCTGGGGAACTTGTTATTAATAACACAACTATTAACTCACTTAACGGAAAAGAATTAGCTGCTTTTAGAAATAAAAATATTGGTTTTATCTTTCAGTTTCATCAATTACTTCCTGAGTTTACAGCTATCGAAAACGTTTGCATCCCGGCTTTTATAAAAGGCACTCCAAAAGCAGAAGCTGAAACCAAAGCTAAAAAATTATTAGATTTTCTGGGGCTTTCCAAAAGGTATGAACACAAACCCAATGAACTATCCGGCGGGGAACAACAACGAGTGGCAGTCGCGAGAGCTTTGGTCAACGACCCACTCATCATTTTTGCTGATGAACCCAGTGGAAATTTAGACAGTACCTCTGCAGAAAATCTGCATAAAATGTTTTTTGATTTGAGAAACGAATTCAAACAAACCTTTGTTATTGTAACTCATAACGAAGAATTTGCAGATATGGCAGACCGCAAGCTTGTGATGAGTGATGGAAAAATCATCTCTTAAATAGTATTGTGAAAGGTAAATTAACACAAACCCAACTCAAAGAATTTCTTGATGAAAAAGCCTCTCAATACAATTCGCCAGAGTTTTTAACATCAGACCCCATTCAAATTCCGCATCGCTTTGCAGCCAAAGAAGATATTGAAATAAGTGCTTTTCTCATAGCAACAATCGCTTGGGGAAACCGAATAAGCATCATCAAAAGTGGCAATAGACTTATTGAACTTTTAGGAAATAATCCTTATGATTTTATTCTAAATCACTCTGAAAAAGAGTTAGCAACGCTTGAAAACTTTGTGCACCGCACTTTCAACGGAACCGATTTAAAATTTTTTATTCAATCATTGAAAAACATCTATACAAATCAGAAAGGTTTGGAAGATGTTTTTAGAAGAAATAGTACTGAAAACACTTTGCAAACGGCTATTCACGAGTTTAAAAAAGTTTTTTTTAGCATTCCCCATCCCGAGCGGACATTGAAACATATTTCAGACCCTCTCAAAAATAGTGCTGCAAAGCGCCTCAACATGTTTTTAAGGTGGATGGTAAGACAGGACAATGCCGGTGTGGATTTTGGAATCTGGAAGAGCCTCACTCCTGCTCTTCTCTCCTGCCCGCTTGATGTTCATAGCGGCAATGTAGCCCGAAAGCTTGGACTGCTTTCGCGGAAGCAAAATGATGCCAAAGCATTACTTGAATTAGATACCTCTTTACGAAAACTCGACCCCATTGATCCGGCTAAATATGATTTTGCCTTATTTGGACTAGGTGTTTTTGAAGGATTTAAATAATAAAAAACTGCCCTCCGATTGCGAAGAGGGCAGTCAACTAACTAACCAACCAAATTAGTGTCTATCTGCCGGGTGGCAAACAAACTATGAAACAGCAATCATTCTCTTGGGCTTTTGTTTACTTTCTTCCCTTTTTGGGACAGTGATATTTAATACACCGTGATTGTAAACCGCCTCTATTTTGTCTTGTTCTACCGTATCAGGTAAAGTGAATGCTCTTTTGAAAGAGGAATAGTTAAACTCTTTGCGAGTGTATCTTCCGTCTGTTGAAGTCTCTTCTTTTTCATTATTATCTTCAGAAGAAATGGTCAATACATTTTGATCCAGTTCAATAGTGAAGTCCTCTTTTTTCTTTCCGGGAACGGCTACCTCTACCTGGAAGTCGTCTTCGGTTTCTTTGATGTTAACAGCAGGAAGTGTACTTCCAAAATTGGACACATCTGCTAAACGGCCTTCATTAAATAAATCCTCAAAAATGGAGGGAAGCCAACTGTCCATCGGCCGCCATAGGCTTGTCGACGGCGATGCTTGATTTCTTTTAATTAAACTCATAACTTTTATTTTTTAAGGTTAAACATTGTTTGTTTATTACCTACTAAGCAAATTGAGTTCCAAAACCAAAAATAAGACATAATGTCCTGAATATGTGTTAATAAGGTGTCAAAATGTCAATTTGAAATCATAAAAAAATCCCAAGTTTTTCAACCCGGGATTTGTAAATCTAAGTATTTAAAAGGTGTTACTTATGAAAGCACTTCCTGAACTTTATCTGCCGCTTCCTGAAACTGTATGACAGAATGCACATTGAGTCCACTTTTAT
>DAINOA010000042.1:0-15676 GCA_036735625.1 Planktosalinus sp.
ATCGCCCGCTGCACTGTAAGTACTTGGGTCTGCGCTCTTAGTGATTGAAATAGTAGGATCTTGTGGTAATTCTGTAAAAGTACAATCGGGACAATCAGGGTCATAGTTTGGATCTCCTGGATCTAATGGGTTTGGGTCTTCAGATTCATCTTCAACATCATCGCCATAGGGATCCTGACCTGTAGCTAATGCTATATTGTAAACACCTCCGGCATCTATATCGGCTTGGGTGATTGTATATAAAGCAGTAAATGTGGTTGAGTCAGATTGACCCGGATTTAATAAAGGAAGAGGACCTCCTTGTACCGTTACTGTTGGATCAGTAATTTGAATATTAGAGATTGGAACATTTCCTTCATTGGTTACAATAAAAGTATAGGAAATTGTTTCTCCAACTTGAGCAAAACCATCATTATTTTCGTCATTAAACAACCCTATTTTTAAAAGTGATATCTCACACGTATTAATAATTAAAGTAACATTTGCAGGATAAGATAATAATCCGCTACCTGAGTGATTTGCAACATATTGAATGGGCGCAGGGCTTGTTTCAAAACCGGCCTGCGAAGTAAAGGAAATTGTACCGTTAGCGGCATTTACCTGCCAAGTCCCCTCACCGGGAACTATTAAGGTTGTGACAGGGTTACTGTTAGCATCTAAAATTCTTACAGAAGCGGGATCGAAAGCACCAGGACCATTTGGCAAATCATTATTTAATACAGAAATGACACTGGGCTGACCGTCAAAACATTTTTCAAGTTCGTCATCCACTGCAACCGGTTTAATTGTTATTGTCGCGATTGCTGTATCACAAACTCCCTGATTGGGGCTTGGCAAACAAACTTTATATTTAAAGGTAACTACCCCAACAAAATCATTTTGTGGAACATAATTAAATGAACCATCAGAATTGAATGTAAGATTGCCGGTTGACGGGCCTTGTAATAATTGAAAACTTGAACCGGAAGGAACATTATCATTGTCACCAACATTCTCATTTACCGGTGTATTTATAGGAGTTTCATAAGTATCGTCATTTGCATAAGATTGTAAAATAAAAAATTTACCATCTCCATGATCCCGTGTTGTGGCCGTTAATTGAACTCTTGTAATTACAGAACCTGTTGGTGCTAAATCTGATAATAAAAATAAAGCTACTCCTATAGTTTGCCCATTTTCATTAGTTCGTCCACTTCTCCAATAATCTGAGCCGGCAACAGGAGGACCAAAAATTTGACCATTATGATTACCACCTGTTCTCACAAAAGTTTGTCCTAACTGTTGTACAGGTCCACCACCAACGGGAATACCAAATACAGCTATGTGGAAACAGTTATTCCCCCCTCTTTCTGTAATCGCAACAACACCTCCTTCATTAGAAGGTATTCCGGGATTGTATATTAAGCTTTGTTTTTGAGCATTTGTAGATGGAATTTCTGAAAAGTTTCCACAAATATTTTGCCCATTTGGATTTGCTTCAAAATAATGATTAAGATTTTTATCTTGAAAAGCTGCCAAAGCAAAAGAATTCCAGTTTGGGTTATTACTTCCATTAAGTATATTGGAACCATTTTGCAATATATTATTTGGACTATGACCATCTGGCCCCAATTGTGTCATTTGATATCCTGAAGGAACTAAAAAAGAATTAAATAAAGATCCATTTATAGTAAGACTTTTTATAGTTGATGGATTATTGTTTGAGCCTTGGGGATTTTCCAAAAATTCAAAAGTCACACCAGTTTGAATACTAGGCACTTGTTGACTCATCGAGATATTAAATGAAAGCAACAAAAGAAGTAGTGCAGCACACGAAAATTTTATTTGAATTAATTTAAAAGAATTATGCGTTAATTTTTTTAAATTTTTGTAGAAATTATCCATATTACTTTGATTAATCTTGTTTGACATTTTTTCCATTAACCGGCTTTTATTTAGTATTTAAAATATTAAAGCCAACTATGGGACACCAAATATACGTAGGAAAATATGTTAAGGATTTACCAAAAATAAACTATTAGACAAACTGAATAAATTACTCGTTGAACTACATAAAAACTCTTGATTAACCATGTTTTTTGTAGGAATAAACATCATATTTTTTACGTAATTATATGTATTTACGGTTATTATTAAAAATGAAAAGTGTCAGAAAAAAAATAAAAACTATCTATTTGAAAAGCCTTAAAACTAAACTTATATTTGCCAAAATATTAATACCCAATGAGTTTATTAAAAGAAATTGCAAGAAGAAGAACATTTGGAATTATTTCACACCCTGATGCCGGTAAAACAACCTTAACAGAAAAGTTATTACTTTTTGGAGGAGCTATTCAAGAAGCCGGTGCAGTAAAATCTAATAAAGTTAAAAAAGGAGCTACCAGTGACTTTATGGAAATTGAACGTCAAAGAGGAATTTCTGTTGCTACTTCTGTACTTGCTTTTGAATATCAAAAGATAAAAATAAACATACTGGACACTCCAGGCCATAAGGATTTTGCTGAAGATACATTCAGAACGCTCACCGCTGTAGATAGTGTAATTGTTGTTATAGACGTCGCAAAAGGAGTTGAGGAACAAACCGAAAAACTTGTAGAAGTATGCAGAATGCGTAACATTCCAATGATTGTTTTTATCAATAAAATGGACAGAGAGGGTAAAGATGCTTTTGAGCTTCTCGATGAAATTGAACAAAAGTTGGGCCTTTCAGTAACTCCTCTTAGTTTCCCGATTGGAATGGGTTATGACTTTAAGGGAATTTATAACATCTGGGAAAAAAATGTAAACTTATTTACCGGAGACCCGAAAAAAGATATTGAAGATACAATCGAAATTTCTGATTTAAAGTCAGATAAGTTAGACCTGTTAATTGGTGAAAAACCTGCCAAAAGATTAAGAGATGATCTGGAATTAGTCGAAGGTGTTTATCCTGAATTTGAAAAGCAATCTTACCTTACTGGTAATTTGCAACCTGTTTTTTTTGGATCGGCTTTAAATAATTTTGGTGTGCGTGAACTGCTTGATTGTTTTATTGAAATTGCTCCCACTCCCCGTCCCAAAGAAAGCGACACACGCTTGGTAATGCCAAATGAAAAAGAATTTAGTGGTTTTGTCTTTAAGATTCACGCAAATATGGACCCGAAACACAGAGATCGTTTGGCTTTTGTTAAGATTGTATCAGGGGTATTTGAGCGCAATAAAGCCTATCTTCATGTACGTAACAACAAGAAAATGAAATTTTCCAGTCCCAATGCTTTTTTTGCTGAAAAGAAAGAAATTGTCGACATTTCTTTCCCCGGTGATATTGTTGGACTTCATGACACAGGAAGCTTTAAAATAGGAGACACTTTAACTGAAGGCGAAATGATGCAATACAAGGGTATTCCCAGTTTTTCCCCTGAATTTTTCAGGTACATCAACAATGCAGACCCTATGAAAACCAAACAATTGGAAAAAGGAATAGACCAGCTAATGGATGAAGGTGTTGCTCAATTATTTACACTTGAAATGAACGGCAGAAAAGTAATTGGGACTGTTGGTGCACTTCAATTTGAAGTTATTCAATACCGTCTAGAACACGAATATGGTGCTAAATGTAGTTATGAAAATCTAAACGTTTACAAAGCCTGCTGGGTAGATCCAGAAGACTCTAAAAGCGATGAATTTAAAGAATTTATAAGGGTAAAGAATAAATTTCTAGCAAAAGACAAAAGAGGGCAAGTTGTATTTTTTGCAGATTCACAGTTTACACTTCAAATGACGCAACAAAAATATCCCAAAGTCAAACTTCACTTTGTTAGTGAGTTTGAAAAGGCTGCTAATAAAATGGTCAAAAATGAATAGAACGGGAAAGTAAATCAAAAAAAATCCAGCAGAAATTGCTGGATTTTTTATTATGCTTCACCTGTAGGTCCAAAATTCAATGGAATGGGAGGTTGTTCAAAATCCTTTATTTCACCGTGCGTATTTTCAAATCGTTTGATGTTCTCATTCAAGGCTTTTAAAAACCGCTTAGCATGTTGTGGTGTTAAAATAATTCTGGACTTTACCTTGCTTTTTGGTGTTCCCGGCATTATTCTAACAAAGTCAACAACAAATTCTGATACTGAGTGGTTGATGATTGCCAGATTGCTATAAATTCCTTGAGCAACAGTTTCATCTAGTTCAATGTTTATTTGACCTTGTTTGGGCTTGTTTTGATTGTCTGCCATACTAATATGTATTAGGTGGGAGGTTTTAGGCGGGAGCTAGAAGATTCATAAAAAAACCTACTACCTCCCACTAAATTCCTACAACCTTAATTGTAATTTACTTCTTGCTTTTCTTCTGTCATTTCTCTGAGCTCTTCTTTTGAACCCACTAAAATGTGATCATACTCTCTAAGACCTGTTCCTGCAGGAATTTTATGACCCACAATCACATTTTCTTTAAGACCTTCAAGGTAGTCAATTTTACCATTCACAGCCGCTTCATTTAACACCTTAGTGGTTTCTTGGAAGGACGCTGCAGAGATAAATGATTTTGTTTGAAGTGATGCTCTTGTAATCCCTTGTAGTATAGGTGTCGCTGTAGCAGCTACAGCATCACGAGCAACAACAAGGTTTTTGTCAGAGCGTTTCAAGTTGGAATTTTCATCACGCAAATCTCTGGCAGTAATAATTTGTCCTGCTTTCATTGTTTCACTAGCTCCTGCGTCTTCAACAACTTTCATTCCAAATATTTTATCATTCTCGATTATAAAATCAAGCTTATGAGCCAATTGGTCTTCAAGGAAAATAGTATCTCCAGGGTCATTGATTCTCACTTTACGCATCATTTGTCTGACGATTACTTCAAAATGTTTGTCATTAATCTTAACACCTTGAAGACGATAAACTTCTTGTACTTCATTAACTAAATACTGTTGAACTGCAGAAGGTCCTTTTATACGTAAAATATCTTCAGGTGTTACAGAACCATCCGAAAGTGGCATTCCTGCTTTAACATAGTCATTTTCTTGAACTAATATCTGATTTGTTAACTTAACCAAGTATTTCTTTACCTCGCCAAGTTTTGATTCAATAACGATTTCTCTGTTTCCTCTTTTAATTTTTCCGAAGGAAACAACACCGTCAATTTCACTAACAACTGCAGGGTTTGATGGGTTACGCGCTTCAAACAATTCGGTTAGTCTAGGAAGACCTCCTGTGATATCTCCAGCTTTTGCAGAACGACGTGGTATTTTAACAAGGACCTTACCGGTTTTGATTTTTTCACCGTCATCAACCATAATATGGGCTCCAACTGGTAAGTTGTATGATCTTAGGGTGTTTCCTTTAGTATCCTGTATTAAAAGCGTTGGAATCAGCTTTTTATTTCTTGATTCAGAAATTACTTTTTCCTGGAATCCTGTTTGTTCATCAATTTCAACTTGATAGGAGATACCTTGCTCGATATCTTCATAAGCAATTTTTCCGGTAAATTCAGAAATAATTACTCCGTTGTATGGATCCCACTTACATATCACATCTCCTTTAGAAACTGTATCTCCACCTTTTATTGAGATATGTGAACCATAAGGAATATTGTTTGTACTTAAGGTAATACCTGTCTTTTTATCTACAATTTTCAGCTCTGAAGTTCTGGAGATAACAATATCAACAGCTTGCCCTTCTGAGTTTTCCCCTTTTACAGTAGTTAATTCATCAATTTCTGCGATACCGTTAAATTTAGCCAGGAGTTTGTTCTCTTCTGAAACTCCACCTGCAACACCACCCACGTGGAATGTCCTAAGCGTTAACTGAGTACCGGGTTCTCCGATTGATTGTGCAGCAATTACACCAACAGCTTCTCCTTTTTGCACCATTTTTCCGGTTGCAAGGTTTCTTCCGTAACACAGGGCACAAATACCTTTTTCTGCCTCGCAGGAAAGCGCTGATCTTACCTCTATGGATTCTAGTGGTGAATCACTTATTTTGTCAGCAACATCTTCATCAATATGTTCTCCAGATTTAACATAAACTTCTCTTGTAATTGGGTCAACCACATCATTTAATGAAATACGTCCAACTATTCTTTCTGAAAGTGATTCAACTACTTCATCATTTTTCTTAAGTGCAGAAACTTCCACACCCCTCAATGTACCACAATCGTGTTGTTGAATAATAACATCTTGAGATACATCAACAAGTCTTCTTGTTAAGTAACCGGCATCAGCTGTTTTTAGTGCGGTATCAGCAAGACCTTTACGGGCACCGTGAGTTGAAATGAAGTATTCAAGAATTGATAGTCCTTCTTTAAAGTTTGAAAGAATGGGGTTTTCAATAATCTCTCCGCCACCTGCAGTTGATTTTTTTGGCTTTGCCATCAAACCACGCATACCGGTTAACTGACGGATTTGTTCTTTAGATCCACGAGCACCAGAGTCAAGCATCATATATACTGAGTTGAATCCTTGTTTGTCTTCTCTAATACGCTTCATTGACAGTTCAGTTAATGCAGCATTTGTCGAAGTCCAAATATCAATTACTTGGTTGTAACGCTCGTTGTTTGTAATAAGACCCATGTTGTAGTTCATGATAATTCCATCAACTTGATCATTGGCCTCTTGAATCATTGTATATTTTTCAGGCGGAATAATAATATCACCTAAACTGAATGAAAGACCTCCTCTAAAAGCATAGTCGTATCCCATGTCTTTGATCTCATCTAAGAATGCAGCTGTCGTGGGGACATCTGTTATTTTTAGAATTTTTCCGATAATATCTCTTAACGATTTTTTTGTCAATACTTCATTAAAGAAACCTGCTTTTTCCGGAACTGCTTTATTGAAAAGCACTCTTCCAACCGTAGTTTCAATAATTTGATTTACAAGCTCTCCTTTATCGTTAAAGTCCTTTGTTCTTACTTTGATTCCAGCGTTTAGCTCTACTCTTTTTTCATTGTATGCAATAATCACCTCTTCATCTGAATAGAAAGTCAAGCCTTCTCCAACAACCTTATATTCTGGTGTTGAAATGCGATGCTTGGTCATATAGTATAAACCTAAAACCATGTCCTGTGATGGAACAGTAACAGGTGAACCATTGGCAGGGTTTAAGATATTGTGAGAAGCAAGCATCAACAATTGTGCTTCCAGAATCGCTTCTGGACCTAGTGGTAAATGTACTGCCATCTGGTCACCATCAAAATCGGCATTGAAAGCTGTACAAGACAATGGGTGTAATTGGATTGCTTTTCCTTCAATTAATTTTGGCTGGAAAGCCTGGATACCTAACCTGTGAAGTGTTGGAGCACGGTTTAGTAACACAGGATGTCCTTTCAATACATTTTCAAGAATATCCCATACTACCGGTTCTTTTTTATCTATAATCTTCTTTGCAGATTTTACAGTTTTTACGATACCTCTTTCTATAAGTTTTCTAATAACGAATGGCTTGTAAAGTTCTGCTGCCATATTTTTTGGCAATCCACACTCATACATTTTTAATTCAGGTCCAACAACAATTACTGAACGCGCAGAATAGTCAACACGTTTACCAAGTAAGTTTTGACGGAAACGACCTTGCTTTCCTTTCAATGAATCTGAAAGTGATTTTAAGGGTCTGTTTGCATCTGTTTTAACTGCTGATGATTTTCTGGTATTGTCAAATAATGAATCAACAGATTCCTGAAGCATACGCTTTTCGTTACGTAAAATTACTTCAGGCGCTTTTATTTCAACAAGTCTTTTAAGACGGTTGTTTCTAATAATAACTCTTCTGTATAAATCATTTAAATCTGAAGTTGCAAAGCGACCTCCATCTAGTGGCACAAGTGGTCTCAATTCCGGCGGAATTACTGGGATTACTTTCATAATCATCCACTCGGCTTTGTTTTCACGGTTTAGATTTGATTCTCTAAGTGCTTCAACAACCTGAAGACGTTTTAGTGCTTCTGTTTTTCTTTGTTTTGATGTCTCATTGTTAGCCTTGTGTCTTAAATCATATGACAAAGCATCTAAATCGATGCGTTGTAATAGATCGATTAAACACTCTGCTCCCATTTTTGCAATAAACTTATTGGGGTCTGAGTCTTCAAGATAAAGGTTTTCCTGTGGAAGTGTATCCAGAATATTCAGGTACTCTTCTTCGGTTAAGAAATCCATTTTTTGAAGAGCGTCTCCTTCTTCATTTTTTGCGATTCCGGGTTGAATGACTACATAACGTTCATAGTATATAATCATATCCAGTTTCTTGGAGGGTAACCCAAGAAGGTATCCAATTTTGTTTGGTAAAGAACGAAAATACCATATATGTGCAACAGGAACAACCAGGTTGATGTGTCCCACACGGTCTCTTCTTACTTTCTTCTCTGTTACTTCAACACCACAACGGTCACAAACAATACCTTTGTAACGAATTCTTTTATATTTTCCACAAGCACACTCATAGTCTTTAACAGGTCCAAATATGCGCTCGCAAAACAAACCGTCACGTTCAGGTTTGTGCGTGCGATAGTTTATTGTTTCAGGCTTTAATACCTCACCTCTTGAGGCTCCAAGGATTGATTCTGGTGAAGCCAGGCCTATAGAAATTTTATTAAATTTCTGTGCTGTGTTATTATCTTTATTTCTTGCCATAATTTTTTGTTCAAAGTTATAGTTCAAGGTTTAAGTTTTTATTTCTTAACCTCTACTCTTCTAAACGAATATCCAGTCCTAGACCTTTCAACTCGTGCATCAATACATTAAATGATTCCGGAAGGCCTGGTTCAGGCATCGTTTCTCCTTTAACAATTGCTTCATAGGTTTTAGCTCTTCCTACAACGTCATCAGACTTCACTGTAAGAATTTCTCTAAGTGTTGCTGATGCACCATAGGCCTCCAATGCCCAAACTTCCATTTCACCAAATCGTTGACCACCAAATTGTGCCTTACCACCAAGTGGCTGCTGAGTGATTAATGAGTAAGGTCCAATAGAGCGCGCGTGCATTTTGTCATCAATTAAGTGACCAAGTTTCAACATATAGATCACCCCAACAGTTGCAGGTTGATCAAATCGATCTCCTGTTCCACCGTCATAGAGGTATGTATGACCAAATCTTGGAATACCCGCTTCATCTGTCAATTTGTTAATTTGATCGAGTGTAGCACCGTCAAAAATGGGAGTAGCAAATTTTCTACCTAACTTCTGGCCTGCCCAGCCTAATACTGTTTCATAAATCTGACCAATGTTCATACGTGAAGGTACACCCAGTGGGTTCAAAACGATATCAACCGGAGTTCCATCTTCTAAGAAAGGCATATCCTCTTCTCTTACGATTCTGGCAACAATACCTTTGTTTCCGTGACGTCCTGCCATTTTATCCCCCACTTTTAGTTTACGCTTTTTAGCAATGTAAACCTTAGCCAGTTTTAAAATTCCTGCAGGAAGTTCATCTCCAACAGAGATAGTAAACTTCTCACGTCTCAGGTTACCCTGAAGGTCATTTTCTTTAATTTTATAGTTGTGCAACAAGTCTGCAACAAGACGATTGGTATCATCATCTGTAGTCCAGGTTCCTTGTGTCAAGTGTGTGTAGTCATAAACTGCATTCAGCATTTTAAGTGTGAATTTTTTTCCTTTTGGAAAAATTTCCTCACCTAAATCATTCATTACACCTTGAGCAGTTTTACCACCAACGATTGCAAACAATTTTTCGACAAGTACATCTTTCAATTCATTGAATTTTACTTCATATTGAATTTCTAATTCTGCAATGTCTTCTTTGTCTTTTGCTCTTTTACGCTTGTCTTTAATCGCTCTTGCGAAAAGTTTTTTATCAATCACAACTCCGTTAAGTGAAGGAGAGGCTTTTAAAGAAGCATCTTTCACATCACCGGCTTTGTCACCAAATATCGCACGAAGTAATTTTTCTTCGGGTGTTGGGTCGCTTTCACCTTTTGGAGTAATTTTTCCGATAAGGATATCACCCGGCTTTACTTCAGCACCAATGCGAATCATACCGTTTTCATCAAGGTCTTTTGTTGCCTCTTCTGAAACGTTTGGTATGTCGTTTGTCAATTCTTCATTACCCAGTTTTGTATCTCTTACTTCAAGTGAATACTCATCAATATGAATGGATGTAAACACATCGTCTCTAACTACTTTTTCAGAAATCACAATTGCATCTTCAAAGTTGTAACCTTTCCAGGGCATAAATGCTACTTTCAAGTTTCTACCCAATGCAAGTTCTCCATTTTCAGTAGCATATCCCTGACATAGTACCTGGCCCTTTACAACACGGTCACCTTTTTTAACAATTGGCTTCAGATTGATACTTGTGCCTTGGTTTGTCTTACGGAATTTTACTAAGTTATATGTAGTTAAAGCGCTATCAAATCTTACCAGATTTTCTTCTTCTGTGCGGTCATATTTAATGCTGATTTCGTTTGCGTCAACATATTCTACTACTCCTTCACCTTCTGCATTGATCAATACTCTTGAATCACTGGCAACCTGTCTTTCAAGGCCTGTTCCAACAATAGGAGCTTGGGGAGTTAAAAGAGGTACTGCCTGGCGCATCATGTTTGATCCCATCAAGGCACGGTTAGCGTCATCATGTTCCAAGAAAGGAATAAGTGATGCTGAGATCGATGAAATCTGGTTTGGTGCAACGTCAATGTAGTTAACAACATGTGGGTCAACTACCGGGAAGTCACCTTCCATTCTGGCAATTACTTTGTCTTTGGTGATGGTACCATCATCGTCAATTGGAATGTTTGCTTGAGCTATTAACTGGCCTTCTTCTTCTTCAGCAGAAAGATAAATGGGTTTTGATTTTAAATCAATTTTTCCATTTTCTACTTTTCTGTAGGGGGTTTCAAGAAATCCTAAGTTGTTTACTTTAGAAAATACACTCATTGAAGATATTAAACCAATATTGGGTCCTTCTGGTGTTTCAATAGGACATAATCTTCCATAGTGAGTATAGTGAACGTCACGTACCTCAAAACCGGCACGTTCTCTAGATAAACCTCCTGGACCTAATGCTGAGAATCTACGTTTGTGCGTGATTTCTGCAATGGGGTTTGTCTGGTCCATAAATTGAGACAACTGGTTTGTTCCAAAGAATGAGTTAATTACTGAAGACAAGGTCTTTGCATTAATCAAATCAATGGGTGTAAACACTTCATTGTCTCTCACGTTCATTCGCTCTCTGATGGTTCTTGCCATCCTGGCAAGTCCCACACCAAATTGCTGTGAAAGTTGTTCACCAACTGTTCTCACACGTCTGTTTGACAAGTGATCTATATCATCAATTTCTGCTTTTGAGTTGATTAACTCAATAAGATATTTGATGATGGTAATAATATCATCTTTAGTTAAAACCTGCTTGTCCATAGCAAGGTCTAAACCAAGTTTTTTATTCATTCTGTAACGACCTACTTCTCCTAGGTTGTAGCGCTGATCACTAAAGAACAGCTTGTGGATGATTCCACGCGCAGTTTCTTCATCGGGTGGTTCTGCATTACGAAGTTGGCGGTAAATATGCTCAACTGCTTCCTTTTCAGAGTTTGTTGGATCTTTTTGAAGTGTGTTATGAATAATTGCATAATCTGCAGATTGATTGTCCTCTTTATGAAGTAAAATAGTTTTACTTCCAGAGTCTAATATCTCCTCGATATGGTCTTTTTCAAGAACGGTATCACGATCCAATACAATTTCATTTCTTTCGATTGAAACAACTTCTCCAGTATCCTCATCAACAAAATCCTCGTGCCAAGTTTTTAAAACACGCGCAGCTAGTTTTCTGCCTAAATATTTCTTTAATCCGGTCTTTGATGCTTTCACCTCTTCTGCCAGGTCAAAGATTTCAAGGATATCTTTATCTCTTTCAAAACCAATTGCTCTGAAAAGGGTTGTAACCGGTAATTTTTTCTTTCTATCGATATAAGCATACATAACGCTGTTGATATCGGTAGCAAATTCAATCCAGGAACCCTTGAAAGGAATTACTCTAGCAGAATATAATTTTGTTCCGTTTGCGTGGAAAGATTGACCGAAGAAAACCCCCGGAGATCTGTGCAATTGAGAAACAACAACACGTTCTGCACCGTTGATACAAAAAGTACCGCTGGGTGTCATATAAGGTATTGTACCCAGATAGACATCTTGAACGATGGTTTCAAAGTCTTCGTGCTCAGGGTCTGTACAATATAATTTGAGTCTTGCCTTTAAAGGTACACTGTAAGTGAGTCCTCTTTCAATACATTCTTGAATGGAGTATCTTGGTGGATCTACAAAGTAGTCTAAAAATTCTAATACAAATTGGTTGCGGGTATCAGTTATTGGGAAGTTTTCCATGAAGGTTTTATAAAGTCCTTCATTTCCTCTTTCGTCTGATTTAGTTTCCAGCTGGAAAAAATCCTGGAAGGATTTTATTTGAATGTCCAGAAAATCGGGGTAATCTGGTGTATTCTTCACAGAGGAAAAATTCAATCTTTCAGTTTGCGTTGCTGACATTAATGGAATGAATTTTAATTAAAATAAAATGAAACTAGCGTAAAACCTAAACGAAACTATTTTTTACGCAAAATGGTTTAGGGCTGTTAGAGTACATATGAATACACTCTAACAGTCTAAACCTTAGATACTTACCCCAATAGTCGGGGTGAATATTTACTTAAGCTCTACTTCAGCTCCAGCCTCTTCTAAGGAAGCTTTCAAGCTATCAGCCTCATCTTTAGAAACACCTTCTTTGATTGTATTGGGAGCACCATCAACCATTTCTTTTGCTTCTTTAAGACCAAGACCAGTAAGTTCTTTTACAAGTTTAACTACTGCTAGTTTAGAAGCTCCGGCTGCTTTAAGGACTACATCAAATTCAGTCTTTTCTTCAGCGGCTTCAACAGCAGCACCTCCACCAGCGGCAACAGCTACAGCTGCAGCAGCAGGCTCGATACCATACTCGTCTTTTAAAATAGTAGCTAACTCATTAACTTCTTTTACAGTTAAGTTAACTAATTGTTCTGCGAAATCTTTTAAATCTGCCATTTTCTATCGTTTTAATAATTTAATTTTAATATTTAATAATTGAATATTCTTTGTTTGATAAAATACTATCCTTCTCTTTCAGATAGTGTTTTGATAATACCTGCAAGTTTTCCACCACCTGATTTAAGTGCTGAAACAACATTTTTTGCAGGAGATTGAAGTAACCCAATCACTTCACCTATCATCTCATCACGAGACTTGATACTTACTAGGTTATCTAATAGGTTATCGCCAATGTAAACTGATTCCTCAATAAAAGCTCCTTTTAGAACGGGCTTTTCTGATTTTTTACGGAATTCTTTAATTACTTTGGCAGGAGCGTTTCCTGTTTCAGAAAACATTAGAGAGGTATTTCCTTTTAGAATGGATTTTAAATCTCCAAAGTCTCTTTCTGAGGTTTCCATTGCTTTTGCAAGCAGTGTATTTTTAACAACCGTTAGTTTGATTCCGGCTTTGAAACAAGCACGTCTCAGGTTTGAGGTCGTGAGTGCATCAAGTCCTGAAATATCTGTTAAATAGATATTTGAATTCTCTGCTAGCTGGGTAGTTAAAACGTCTATAGCTTTTGCTTTTTCTTCTCTTGTCATAATTTAAAGTATTTGACTACTCAGTAAATCGTTTAGCATCGATTTGAACTCCGGGACTCATTGTACTAGACAAGTGGATACTTTTGATGTAAACACCTTTAGTCACAGAGGGCTTTAACTTTACCAATGTTGTTAATAATTCTTTTGCGTTTCCTGTTAGCTTTTCTGCATCAAAAGATGCTTTTCCAATGCTAGCGTGTACAATTCCATATTTATCAACTTTAAAGTCGATTTTACCGGATTTGATATCAGAAACAGCTTTAGCGATATCCATAGTTACGGTACCTGTTTTAGGGTTTGGCATAAGACCTCTTGGTCCTAATACACGTCCTAAAGGACCTAATTTACCCATCACACTTGGCATGGTTACTATAACATCAACATCTGTCCATCCTCCTTTAATTTTATCGAGGTACTCATCTAAGCCCACAAAATCAGCGCCTGCTTCTTTTGCTTCGGCTTCTTTATCTGGAGTTACTAGTGCAAGAACTTTAACGTCTTTACCGGTTCCGTGAGGAAGGGTAACTACACCTCTTACCATTTGATTTGCTTTACGTGGGTCCACATTTAGACGCACAGCTAAATCTACAGAGGCATCAAAGTTTACAGTAGTAATCTCTTTTACTAAAGCAGATGCTTCAGCAAGTGAGTAGGCTTTATTTGCCTCTACTTTTGCTTGAGCGTCCTTTTGCTTTTTTGTTAATTTTGCCATTATTTTATTGTAATTATCAGGTTAAAAAGGTGCGTTTCCTCTAACTTTAACACCCATTGATCTTGCCGTACCGGCAACCATTTTCATGGCAGATTCAATTGTGAAAGCATTAAGGTCTTGCATTTTATCTTCTGCAATTGTTTTAATTTGATCCCAAGATATGGTTGCTACTTTTCTGATATGTGGCTCACCAGATCCTTTTTTGATCTTAGCGGCTTCCATAACCTGAACAGCAGCAGGTGGAGTTTTTACAACAAAATCAAATGATTTGTCTTTGTAAACAGTAATTGCCACCGGCAATACTTTTCCTTGCTTATCTTGTGTTCTAGCATTAAATTGTTTGCAGAACTCCATAATGTTCACACCCGCAGCACCCAATGCTGGACCAACCGGAGGAGAAGGGTTTGCGGCGCCTCCTCTAACTTGAAGTTTTACAACTTTACTGATTTCTTTTGCCATTTCTTAATTTTTAATTTTGGTACTTACTTCAGTGGAAGCAAAAGCTCATACCTGGTATATATAGCGTAACAGTTTTTTTAAACTTTTTCTACTTGCATATAGCTTAACTCAAGGGGTGTTTTTCTTCCGAATATTTTAACCATAACCTCAAGTTTTCTCTTTTCTTCATTTACCTTTTCTACGGTTCCATTAAAACCATTAAAAGGACCATCAATAACTTTAACCGTTTCTCCAATGGTAAATGGAATATTTACATTCTCATCATTGATAGACAATTCGTCAACTTTACCTAGCATCCTGTTTACTTCAGATTGCCTAAGTGGCACAGGGTCGCCTCCTTTAGTTTCTCCTAGAAAACCAATCACTCCATTTACTGACTTGATAATGTGAGCAATTTCTCCGGCGAGATTTGCCTGAACCATAATGTAACCAGGAAAGTAAACTCTTTCTTTGTTTACTTTTTTTCCGTTTCTTATCTGAATAACCTTTTCTGTCGGCACCAATATTTGGTCAATAGAATCCTCTAAATTTAATCGTGTTACTTCACTTTCAATATAGGATTTTATTTTATTCTCCTGCCCGCTGACTGCGCGAACAACATACCATTTTTTAGTGCTTTTTGTCTCCGTCATGTTTCTGTATTTAGGATTTAATCCAAATAAAATACTGAGCTATAATGTCGCTAAAAACTGTATCTACTCCCCAAATCGCAAGCGAAAGGATGATTGAAAACACCGCAACTAAAACTGTCAATCGCTGCGCTTCAGACCACGAAGTCCAGGTTACATGATTTTTTAATTCGTTGAACGATTCTTGAATATAATTTAGCATTCTTTCTCGTTATTTGTTTAATTATTATTGCACGGGTTGAGAGACTCGAACTCCCGACACCTGGTTTTGGAGACCAGTGCTCTACCAACTGA
>DAINOA010000043.1:0-15672 GCA_036735625.1 Planktosalinus sp.
CCACAGCACGATTAAAAAAATTACAGCAAGATATTGCCGTAGAAAACGCCGTGCCTGCCGCTTCGCCGCTTGTAGCTTTGAAGCGCAAGGCGGGCAGACAGGAAAAAGCCTCCTCTGTTGCCCGCAAGTTTTCCCGAAGGCTAGATGCTTTCGACCAGCGCAAAAATATGTTGCTGGGTATTTTTTTCAATGGGTTTTTGCTTTGGGACCTCTACCAATCCTATAAAATTGAAGAGTGGATGAAAGCCTATTCGCATAAAGCCGAAGACTGGTTTGCAGTCATCGCCGAAATCGATGCGCTCAACTCGCTCGCCAATTTCACTTTCAATCATCCCACTTATACCTTTCCTGAAATTACCGGTGGCAAAAACGTGATTGAAGCCCGTGATTTTGTTCATCCGCTTTTAGACCCAGCAAAGGCGGTGACCAATAATTTCAACATTGAAAACCAGCAATTCTTTATCATTACCGGCGCAAATATGGCCGGGAAAAGCACCTTTCTCAGAACTGTTTCCCTGGGCATCGTGATGGCCAATGTGGGGCTTCCGGTTTGTGCTTCATCGTTTAGGTATTCGCCCATAAAACTCATCACCAGTATGCGCACCACAGACTCACTGACTGATGATGAGTCTTATTTCTTTTCAGAATTGAAACGCCTCAAATTCATTGTGGACCAAATCGCCACCGACAATTACTTTATTATCCTTGACGAAATTTTAAAAGGAACCAACAGTACCGACAAGGCTTTGGGCTCCAAAAAGTTCATTGAAAAGCTGGTCGCCTCACATTCAACAGGAATTATCGCCACCCATGATTTGAGTTTATGTGAAGTGGAAAAAGACCATAAGGAGGTGAAAAACTACTATTTTGATGCAGAAATCATCAACGACGAGTTGTATTTTGATTACACCCTCAAAAACGGGATTGCAAAAAATATGAATGCTTCTTTTTTACTTAGGAAAATGAAAATTGTTGATGATTAAAAATCATTTAACTACTTTTATGGGCACTAAACCAAAAATAAAAAATTATGAAAAACATTTTTGTACTCCTTTTTATTAGCACACTTTTATTTGCCTGTGGCGAAGAAAAAAAGGAACCCGTTGAAACACTCAATGAAGAACTTGTTGAAACTCCCGCTATCGCTAAAGAAAATCCCGGCGCCAGAGAATTCTGGAATTCACTAAAAGCCCTTTGTGGTAAAGCCTTTGAAGGTGAACTTATCAGCGCTCCCGCTAATGATGATTTTACAGGAAAGCGTTTGGTGATGCACGTATTATCGTGTGACGATGAACAAATATTGATTCCTTTTAACGTGGGAGACAACCGTTCACGCACCTGGATTTTCACTTATAAAGACGACCGTATCACTTTAAAACACGACCACCGTATGGAAGATGGCAGTGATGATGAACTCACAATGTATGGCGGTACATCTACAAACAGTGGTTTGCCCGGCATAGCCGTTTTCCCGGCCGATGAAGAAACCCTGGAGCGCATAGAACCGGCAGCAACCAATGTGTGGTGGATAACTGTTGATGAGAATGCCTACACGTACAATTTAAGAAGATTAGGCACCGAGCGAGAATTTACCGTTTCATTTGATTTGACAAAGGAAATTGAAATCCCTGAACCCTCCTGGGGTTGGGAAGATTTTTCCTCAAACGAATAACTCCATTTAAAACAATTTATATAACGGGTTGAAGCTTAAAATTCAATCCGTTTTTTATTTTCTTGCACTAAAAAGTGCTCCAAAAATTATTCATGCATTTGTGGCATTTTTTTAGAAAAAAAATCTCCATTCCGTTATATTTTATTTCATTTAAAAAAACTATCTTTGCGCCTTGAAAATCGTGACCGTTTTTCTTAGGTTTTTATGATAATTAATTTGCTAAACAATAAATAGTTAACAATGTCAAACGTTACAGGTAAAGTTGCTCAAATCATTGGTCCGGTTGTGGACGTTGAGTTTTCAAGTGGTGCTGAACTACCCAAAATTTACGATTCATTAGAAATAGAAATGCCAACAGGACTTCTCGTTCTTGAGGTGCAATCTCACATCGGTGAAAACACCGTGAGAACCATTTCTATGGACTCAACAGATGGATTAAGTCGTGGTGTAAATGTGGTTGCCACAGGTGCTCCCATTCAAATGCCTATTGGTGATGATATTTACGGAAGATTATTTAACGTGATTGGTGATGCCATTGACGGTATTGGAAACCTGCCAAAAGAAGGCGACAAAGGTCTTCCCATTCACCGTGAGGCACCAAAATTTGAAGATTTATCAACTTCTACCGAAGTACTTTTTACAGGTATCAAAGTAATTGACCTGATTGAGCCTTATGCAAAAGGTGGTAAAATTGGTCTGTTTGGCGGTGCCGGTGTTGGAAAAACGGTATTGATACAAGAATTGATTAACAACATTGCAAAAGGACACGGTGGTTTATCTGTATTTGCCGGAGTGGGTGAAAGAACCCGTGAAGGAAATGACCTTTTGAGAGAAATGCTTGAATCTGGTATTATCAAATATGGTGATGACTTTATGCACTCCATGGAAAACGGCGGATGGGATTTATCCAAAGTGGATAAAAAAGCAATGAAAGAGTCTAAAGCGACTTTCGTATTTGGACAGATGAACGAGCCTCCCGGAGCACGTGCCCGTGTGGCCCTTTCCGGACTTACAATTGCAGAATATTTCCGTGATGGTTCTGGTGAAGGACAAGGAAAAGACGTACTTTTCTTCGTGGACAACATTTTCCGATTTACACAAGCAGGTTCTGAAGTATCTGCACTTCTTGGACGTATGCCATCTGCAGTGGGTTACCAGCCTACTTTAGCAACCGAAATGGGTGTGATGCAAGAGCGCATTACTTCTACAAAAAGAGGTTCGATTACTTCTGTACAAGCGGTGTATGTTCCTGCAGATGACTTGACTGACCCTGCTCCTGCAACAACCTTTGCCCACTTGGATGCAACAACAGTACTTTCAAGAAAAATTGCTGAGCTAGGTATTTATCCTGCTGTGGATCCTCTTGATTCTACATCAAGAATTTTGACCAAAGAAATCCTTGGTGCAGAGCACTACAACTGTGCTTCACGCGTAAAAGAGTTATTACAACGCTATAAAGAATTACAAGATATTATTGCCATATTAGGTATGGAAGAACTTTCTGAAGAAGACAAACTTGCGGTAAACCGTGCACGTCGTGTTCAGCGCTTCTTGTCACAGCCTTTCCACGTGGCAGAGCAGTTTACCGGTATTCCCGGTGTGCTTGTAGATATCAAAGAGACTATCAAAGGATTCAATATGATTATGGATGGTGAATTAGACCACCTTCCTGAAGCTGCTTTCAACCTGAAAGGTTCTATTGAAGAAGCGATTGAAGCCGGAGAGAAAATGCTTGCTGAAGCTTAAACATTCAATTTTCAAGGTTCAAAATTCAAAGTTGGACCTTGAACTTTAAACTTTGACCTTATTATGAAATTAGAAATCATATCACCCGAAGCCGTTTTATTACAGTCTGAAGTAAAATCAGTTGCTGTGCCCGGTGTGAATGGTGAATTCCAAATACTGGACAATCACGCGCCTATTGTTTCCATTCTTCAGGAAGGGCTTATCAAAATAGACGGAAACATCACCATCAATGAAAATGTGAAAAAGAAATTTTCTAAAAACGATGAAGGCAGATGGACACTTTTTATTAATAGTGGCACTTTGGAAATGAATAATAACAAAGTGATTATTCTTGCAGATTAAATTCAATCTTTTATAATATCAAAAACCCGATACTACCGATTATCGGGTTTTTTTATTTTAAAATGTTACCAAGTTGTTAAACCTTCTATCACTAACATTTTAAAGTGAGTCCTTTATTTCAAAAATTCCTAAAATCCACTATATTTGCTTTTGACACTTTAAACGCCTATGCTAACAGCCATACTTACAGGTATTCTTTTTTCAATTTTTTTGGTGTTTGCCGGTAAGTATCTAAAAGGCAGGTTAGCCATACTTTCAGCAATTGTTCCTTTAGGTCTTTTTGTTTATTTCTTAAATTTTACAACACGCATTGCAAACGGTGAGGTTATTTCTCAAACTTTTGAGTGGGTGCCTTCACTGGGCGTAAATCTTGGTTTTACATTAGATGGCGTTTCACTCATCTTTGCCCTTATGATTACGGGTATTGGGTTTTTGGTCTTTGCTTATACTGCAGCTTATTTAAAAGGACACGAATTTCTGGATCGATTTTATGGTTATCTAGGAATTTTTATGGCAGCCATGCTGGGTGTGGTGCTATCAGACAATATTATATCGCTCTTTGTTTTTTGGGAATTAACAAGCATCAGTTCGTTTTTCCTCATTGGATTTAACAACAAAGAAGAGGCTTCAAGGAAATCTGCAATTTTAGCTCTGGCCATCACCGGAACCGGTGGCCTTTTACTACTGGCAGGAGTTTTGATTTTAGGGAATGTTGCCGGCACTTACAGCATTGCAGAGATGCTTTCCTCCAAAGAAATAATTGCTGAGAGTTCACATTACTTAATCATCGTATTGTTAATTTTTGGAGCTGCCTTTACAAAATCGGCTCAGTTTCCATTTCATTTTTGGTTGCCCGGGGCGATGAAAGCACCAACTCCGGTTTCTACCTATCTGCATTCTGCAACGATGGTAAAAGCCGGCGTTTATTTATTGATGCGCTTTACACCTGTTTTAGGAAGTACAGAGCTCTGGAATTCAACTTTGATAATTGTGGGTGCAACAACGATGGTTTATGCAGCTATACATACCATTTTCAGAACCGATTTAAAGGGAATACTTGCCTATTCCACCATATCAGCTTTAGGAGTCTTAGTGTTTTTAATTGGTCTGGGAACTCAGGACGCACTTTTGGCCGCTTGTGTTTTTATTCTGGTTCACGCATTGTATAAGGCTACCTTATTCCTTGTTACGGGAATTATTGACCACGAGACCGGAACACGTGATATTACAAAGCTAGCCGGGCTTAGAAAAGTATTGTTACCGGTTGCCATAGCGGGAATTTTAGCAGCTATCTCAAATGCCGGTATTCCGCCAAGTTTTGGGTTTTTAGGAAAAGATTTAATTTATGAAGCAACGCTAGGTTTTGGAAATTCAGCGGTATTACTCACTATTTTGGCAATCCTCACAAATATCTTGTTACTCTATGCCGGTTTTTTAGCAGGTATAAAACCCTTTACCGGAAAACTGCCGGCTTCATTTGAAAAAGTACATATGCCCGGATTTTTAATGTGGTTACCTCCTTTAATTTTAGCTACATTGGGAATAGTAATTGGCTTTTTTCCATCTATCATACAAGGTTCATTGATTCAGCCTGCTGTGACCGCTCTTGGCGAAAGCGGCAGTGAGGTCCAATTAAAACTGTGGCACGGTTTTAATTTAATTTTAGCCCTGAGTGCTACAACAATTGGTGTGGGTGCGCTGCTATATTTTATTTTGAAACCTTCACAAAAACTTGAAAATGGGATTGCAAAACTAGAATTTATTGCCCCTCAAACTCTTGTTGAAAAATTTGGATTTGGCTTTGGAACCTTTTCCAGATTTATAACGGGTATTATTCAAAACGGTTACCTGAGATATTATGTCTCAGTTATTATATTGTTTTTGGTTTTATTAACCGGCTATACTTTAATTCATAATACAAAATATGCTGTTGATTATGATTCTTTTTCAGCATTAACTATTTATGAAGTTCTCACAGTTCTGGTTATGATTGTGGGTATTCTTTTTACTGTTTTTACACAATCCAGGCTTGCTGCAGTAGCAGCTATGGGCGTTGTGGGGCTTGCTATCAGTCTTATATTTGTTTATTACAGTGCCCCGGACTTAGCCATGACGCAGTTTTCAATCGACACATTGACCGTAATTTTATTTGTACTTGTTTTGTATAAATTACCCAAATATTTAAATCTATCAGACTACAAAGTGCGAATTAGAGATGGTGCTTTATCACTTGTTTTTGGTGCGTTGATTACGGTTTTAGCTCTCGAGGTTTTGAGTGAGCCGCAAGGCTCTCAGATAACTGATTATTATGCTGAGAATGCTTATGTTTTAGCTAAAGGAAAAAACGTTGTTAATGTCATTTTGGTTGACTTTAGAGGGATTGACACGTTTATGGAAATTGCTGTGCTTACCATCGCAGCAATTGGTGTGTTTTCTTTATTAAAATTGAGACTTACCAGTAAAAATAGAAGGTAAAAAAATAGACTATTATGAAAACAATTATTTTAAGAACAGCATCCAATTATTTACTGCCGCTGCTGCTTTTGTTTTCAATTTTTATTTTATTGAGAGGTCACTATCTCCCTGGTGGTGGTTTTGTGGGTGGCCTTATAGCCTCCATCGCTTTTGTTTTACACGCTTTTGCAAATGGACTGGAAAATACAAAAACCCTGTTGAGATTACACCCGGGTTATTTGATGCCACTGGGGCTTTTAGTTGCCGCGCTGGCAGGATTGTCACCCATTTTCATTGAAAATATGCCATTTATGACGGGAATATGGTTTCAAGAACCCTTGCCGGTGCTTGGGTCGATAGGGTCAGCGCTTTTCTTTGACATTGGGGTTTATCTTGTTGTTGTTGGCGTTTCATTAACCATCATTTTTACAATAACAGAATCTACATAACTATGGAGTTTTTACTTGCCATTTTAATAGGACTTTTATATGCTTCGGGATTGTATATGATGTTGCGTCGCAGTTTGGTTAAGCTCATTATAGGCCTCATATTATTGGGCAATGGTGCTAACTTATTAATTTTTCTTTTGGGAAGAATTACTAAAGGAAAACCGCCTATTATTCCTGAAGAGTCTTATAACTTTCTGGACGCTTATGCAGATCCTGTTCCGCAGGCTTTGATTTTAACTGCCATTGTAATAAGTTTTGGATTGCAATCTTTTGCGATTGTTTTAATCAAACGTGCATACAAGGTTGTTAAGACAGACGATTTAGACCAAATGAACTCAACAGACGAATTTTCATGATACAGCATATTGTTTTATATCCCATTATTGTTCAGTTGCTTTTGGCAATACTGTTGCTGTTCTCCTGGAATAGTATTAAAGTCCAGAAACTCATCAGTACCGGAGGAAGTATAATAAGTTTGCTTGTTTCTATTGGTTTAATTATGACCGTTTGGAATGAGGGAACATTAACAATTCAAGCGGGAGGCTGGGAAGCCCCTTTCGGAATTACTTTTGTTGCTGATGCTTTTGCAGCAACGATGGTCTTACTCACTGCAATTAGTGGTCTTGCTGTATCCTTTTTTACTGTTGGTACCGTTCTAAAAGCACGCCTTAAATTTGGATTTTTACCTGTATTGCATTTTTTATTTTTAGGATTAAACGGTGCTTTCTTAACCGGTGACATATTCAACCTGTATGTTTGGTTTGAAATCATTATAATTAGTTCATTTGTTTTAATCACTTTGGGAGGTGAAAAGAAGCAAATTGAGGGTGCTGTTAAATATTTCACCTTAAATATTTTTGCTTCTGTAATCTTTTTAACCGCAATTGCTGTTTTATATGGATTGACAGGCTCACTGAATATGGCAGACTTGGCATTGAAAATTGCTGCCATTGAAAATCGAGGATTGGTAGAAGTAACAGCCATTTTATTTTTAATAGGTTTTGGAATTAAGGCTGCGATTTTTCCATTGTATTTTTGGTTGCCGGCCTCATATCACACCCCACCACCGGCTGTTTCGGCTGTTTTTGGTGGGCTTTTAACCAAAGTTGGGGTGTATGCTCTCATACGAGTTTTTACCTTAATTTTTGTGGGAGATGCATTTCTTGAAAATATCATTCTGGCATTAGCCGGGTTTACTATGGTAGCCGGTGCTCTGGGTGCTTTGGTACAAAATAATATTGCCAAAGTATTCTCATATCTAATTATTTGTCATATTGGTTTTATGATTTTAGGTCTTGGGCTATATACTGAAGCAGCGATTGCCGCTGCCATTTTTTATGTCATCCACGACATTGTTGTCAAGACTAATCTTTTTATGGTGGGAGGTTTGATTTACAGAATTAAAGGAACTTACAGTATGAGAGACCTGGGCGGTATTTATGAAAAATATCCCCTACTTTCATTATTAATGATAATTCCATTGTTTTCGTTGGTTGGAATTCCGCCATTTTCTGGCTTTTGGCCCAAGCTTTCCTTAATCACAGAAAGTTTTAAGATTGATAATTACTGGTTGATTGCCGCACTTTTATTTGGAACTTTTATTACCTTGTTTGTCATTGCCCGCATTTGGGCAGAGGTGTTTTGGAAAAAAGGTAAAAAATTACCCGAAATTCAGAATTTCAGATACTATCACCTCCTAAAAATTGAAAAGAAAATTGAAATAGTGGGTCCTATAGTATTTTTAGCGCTCATTTCGCTTTACATAGGTTTTGGAGCAGAAAATATTCAACAACTGGCTCTAAGAGTGGGTGAAGAATTAATGAACAATCAAATTTATATACAAGCCGTTTTAGGAAAATAAAAAATGAGAAGTAAATTTTTAAGCAACATATTACTTACATTGGTTTGGGTCGCATTGACAGGTAGCTTTGCGCTTCTTAACTTTCTGTTTGGTTTTGTCTTGAGCTTTTTAATACTTTGGGTCATCTCAAAGGGAAATGGTGAGTCAAAATACTTCAAGATTCTTCCAAAAATGATTTCGTTTATCTTTTTCTTCTTGTATGAATTATTTAAGGCAAACCTTCAGGTGGCTTATGATGTGGTTACCCCAAAGTTTTACATGAAACCCGGTATTGTAAAAGTTCCGCTTGACGCGAAAACCGATATGGAAATTACACTCTTGGCAAATTTAATTTCCCTTACTCCCGGCACTTTAAGTCTGGATGTATCAAATGACAAAAAAGTGCTTTATGTGCACGCTATGTATGTTTCAGATAAAGAAAAATTTATAAAAGGCATTAAACAAGGATTTGAAAAACGACTATTAGAAATATTAAGATGACCTTATACGACTATTTATATTACATTTTATTACCCATACTTTCGTTTTCGATTGTATTACTTTTTATACGTTTTTTAAAAGGTCCCAGCATTGCAGACAGGGTTATCACACTTGATTTGCTTATAACCACCGGAATTGGCGTTATTGCAATTTACAGTATTACAACAAACCAACCCACTTTTCTGGATATTGCGATGATACTTGCTTTAATTGCTTTTCTTGGAACCGTGGCATTTTCATATTATCTCGAAAAAAGAAATAAAAATGAGTGAAATAATTATAGGTACATTAGCCACTTTAGGAACGCTGTTTGTCTTGCTGGCAGCCGTGGGTGTCATTAGAATGCCCGACACTTATTTGCGCATTTCTGTCACCACAAAAGCGGCAACATTGGGTATTGGTTTGATTCTTGGGGCTGCAGCTGTTTACTTTAGCGATATTTCAATCACATCAAGAGTGCTTGCCATTATTTTATTTATTCTTTTAACAGCCCCTGTGGGAGCTCATCTCATTGGGCGAGCCTCATACTTCATTGGTGTTAAACTTTGGGAAAAATCAGTTATTGATGACCTGGAAGGGAAATACAAAAAAACCACCCACGAGTTGAAAAGTGATGAGGAAGAAGAAAGCGAAAGTTAATTCATTGAATCCACATACAATTTTTACAAAAAAAGCTCAAAAAAAGCAAAAAGTTAGTATCTTTCCTTTGTAAAAAAAAATCGATGGAAGAATGGTTTTCTGCGCTCACACTGTTTGAGCGAATTTATTGGATTACAGCTATTATAGGATCCGTTTTACTTATCATTCTTTTGGCACTTACCTTTCTTGGTGGTGACGCAGATGACATAGGAGACATTGATGGTGAGCTTGATCTGGATGCCGGTATTGATTTTCAGTTTTTATCCTTCAAAAATTTAGTTGGGTTTTTCACCATTTTTGGGTGGACAGGTATTGCCTGTATTAGTGCTGAACTTTCAATTGGCACCACACTTACTATATCATTGTTCTGCGGTCTATTGATGATGTTTGCAATGGCATCTCTTTTTTACTTTTTAAGCAAACTCAACAGCAGTGGAGGTTCAATTAAAATCACAAATACACTTGGTGGCATAGGTGAAGTTTACACTACTATTGGTGCAAACAGATCAACTATTGGAAAGGTTCAGATTAAAGTTCAAGGCCGTCTAAGTGAACTTGAAGCATTAACCGATGAAGATTTTGACCTCAAGCAAGGCAACATTATCAAAGTTTCAGAAATAACAAGCAATGGGATTCTCATTGTAAACAAATACCAAAAGTAACTATGTCCACACTATTTTTACAAGTTGATGCAGCAGCAGGAATAATTGCTATAGGCTTAGCGATATTTTTTCTTTTTATAATTCTCATTTCATTCATAAGAAGGTACAAGCGTTGTCCATCAGATAAAATACTTGTTGTTTATGGAAGGGTAGGTACCGGCCAATCTGCCCGTTGTCTTCATGGTGGTGCTGCTTTTATCTGGCCGGTGATTCAAGATTATCAATATCTTGATTTAACACCCATTTCGTTAGAAGTCAATTTAATAAATGCTTTAAGTAAACAAAACATCAGGGTAAATGTTCCTTCAAGATTCACTATTGGTATTGCAACAGAAGAGGGTGTGATGCAAAATGCAGCTGAACGCCTTTTGGGACTGCAACTTGAAGAAATCCAAGACATTGCTAAAGAAATTATTTTTGGTCAATTGCGTCTGGTAGTGGCCTCAATGGATATTGAAGAAATCAACTCAGACAGAGACAAGTTTTTAAGTAATATTTCTCATAGTGTTGAAACCGAATTAAGAAAAGTGGGTTTAAAACTCATTAACGTAAACATTACAGACATCCATGATGAGTCCGGTTATATTGAAGCATTAGGAAAAGAAGCTGCAGCTCACGCCATCAATGAAGCCAGAAAATCTGTTGCAGAAAAAACCAGAGACGGTTCTATTGGAGAAGCTAATGCACAACAAGATGAACGCACCCAGGTTGCTGCTGCAAATGCAAAAGCCGTTGAAGGTGAAAACATTGCAAAAATTAATATTGCCAATTCAGACTCTTTAAGACGTCAACGAGAAGCCGAAGTAGATCGTGTTGCAACCGCATCAGAAAAAGTACAATCTGCAAAAGCCCTGGAGGAATCTTATGCTGCAGAACGAGAAGCTGAAGTTGCCCGCTCTGAAAGAGAACGCAGCACTCAGATTGCAGACATCATAGTTCCCGCACAAATCGATAAACAAAAAGTAGAAATCGATGCAGAAGCCGAGGCAGAAAGAATAAGACGACAAGCAAAAGGGGAAGCAGATGCCATTCTCTTTAAAGCTGAAGCCGAAGCAAAAGGTATCTATGAGATACTCACAAAACAAGCACAAGGTCTTGATCAAATTGTAAAAGCCGCCGGAAATGACTCACAAAATGCAGCACTACTACTCATTGCTGATAAACTGCCCGAGCTTGTGAAACTTCAGTCTGAAGCCATTAAAAACATAAAAATTGATAAAGTTACCGTTTGGGAAAACGGCTCTTCTGCCGATGGGAAAACAGCCACTTCAAACTTTATTTCAGGAATGTATAAAGCGGTACCACCTTTACAGGAAATGTTTAATATGGCGGGTATGCAATTACCCGACTATCTAAAAGGAAAGGACCTGGAGGATATGAAAAACCAAGATAAAAATTCCAAAGATCCCGACAAAAACCCAAGCTCAAAATAAGAATCCTTAAAGAATAAAATTACCGCTTTTGTACTATCTTTGCTTAACAAAATGCCATTGCTAAACTTGTTTTTCTAAATGATTTTAAATCAAATTAATCGGGTTCAATCAATAACCAAAAAAGATTTTATTCAAAATTATTTAAACCCCCAAAAACCCTTAATCATTGAAAAAGGTTTTGAGGACTGGTCGGCATTTTCAAAATGGAACCTGGACTATATTGCAAAAGTTGCCGGCGACAAAATAGTACCTCTTTATGACGATAAACCCATTAATGCTGCAAAAAAATTCAATGAGCCAGCACATAAAATGAAAATGAGTGAGTATATCGCTCTGCTTCAAAAAGAACCCACCAAATACCGCATCTTTTTATGGAACATCCTCAAAGAAGTTCCTCATTTACAAAATGATTTCTCATTTCCAGACCTTGGAATCTGGTTTTTAAAAGGCTTACCCATGCTCTTTTTTGGAGGTAAGGACTCGTTCACTTTTATGCATTATGACATCGATTTAGCAAATATTTTACACGTTCACTTTGAAGGAAAAAAAGAAATCATCCTTTTTGACCAAAAGCAAGCTAGATTCCTTTATAAAGTACCTCATTCTCTCATCACCAGACAGGACATTGACTTTTCAAATCCCGATTATGAAAAATGGCCGGCATTAAAATATGCCAAAGGGTACAAATCTCATCTTGAACATGGAGAAATATTGTACATGCCCGAAGGCTATTGGCATTACATGAAATACATCACGCCCGGCTTTAGTATGAGCCTAAGAGGGATTCCGCAAAATCCTATACACCTCAGCAGGGCTGTTTACAACATTCTTGTAATGCGTCATTTCGATAATTTGATGCGCAAACTTAAAGGTCAAAAATGGATTGATTCTAAAAATGAAAATGCTATTTTAAGAACTCATAAAAAACTTGGCATCAATGTATAAGAGCAACTGTTTTTTCATACACCAAATCAGGTTCCCAACCTCGGTACAATAGATAATCTGCCAGTTTTTTGCGCTTTTTGTATTTGTTTGTTTCTTTAATTTGATTGATTCTCTTTTCAGCAAGGGCATCAAATGTTTTTTTGTAATCATCTTCATTTATTTCTGCAAGTGATACATTGATGTTATAAATAGATATTTTCCTTTTTTTCAATTCATTGACAATGCGGTTTCTTCCCCATTTCTTTATCGAAAATTTGCCCCGTGCATAGGCTTTTGCAAATCGGGTTTCATTAATAAAATCTTGCTCCAACAAATGCAGTATGATTTGATCAACTGCTTCGGGGATAAGTCGCATTTCTCTCAATTTATTTTCCACTTCCTGATGACAACGTTCCTGATAAGCACAATAACGCTCCATTTTTGTGAGTGCTTCATCTACAGTATAAACTTTTCTATTCATCATCCCAAAGGAAACATAATTCCGATAAAAAAGCAACGCAAACTAAAAGATACCCACTACATTTGTAGGGATAAAATTCAAAATGTCCTTTACTTCAAAACTTATTGACTGGTACCAAACCAACAAAAGAGAATTGCCGTGGCGTGAACGCAAAGACCCTTATGCTATCTGGCTTTCAGAAATTATATTACAACAAACCCGCATTGAACAAGGTTTAAAATACTATGAAGCTTTTATAAAAACCTACCCCACTGTTTTTGATTTGGCAAAAGCTGAAGAAGAAGACGTTTTAAAACTCTGGCAAGGTTTGGGCTATTATTCCCGCGCTAGAAACCTGCATCACACCGCCATTTTTATTGTTGAAAACCTCAAGGGAGTTTTTCCTGAAAATCATTCAGGGTTAATGAAACTTAAAGGCGTTGGCGATTATACGGCAAGTGCCATTTCATCGATTTGTTACAACGAACCTCAAGCCGTGGTTGACGGCAATGTTTACAGAGTACTATCGAGAGTATTTGGAATCTTTACGACCATTAATTCATCACAAGGAGCCAAAGAGTTTAAAACCCTTGCACAAAAACTTATTGACACAGAACGCCCAGGTGAGTTCAACCAGGCATTGATGGAGTTTGGTTCCACCCATTGCAAACCTCAAAACCCGGATTGCGAAAGTTGTGTGTTTTCATCCACTTGTGTGGCATTCAAAGAAGGGCTGTTAAAGCTGCTTCCGGTGAAAACGGGAAAAACAAAAGTGAGGAAACGTTATTTTAATTATTTAGTACTTGTTTCTGGTGATGAAAAAACACTTTTAGAAAAAAGAACCGAAAAAGGGATTTGGAAAAATTTATACCAATTTCCGTTAATCGAAAAAGATACTTCTTCAAAAATCACTCTTGATGATGTAAAAAAATGCTTTTCTGAAATAGAGATTGATTCTGTAACAATTCATAAAGAAACACCTTTGATTCACAAGCTCTCACATCAACATCTAGAAATACATTTTTGGGTGGTTTCTACACCTGCTTTAGGCGAAAGCGGCATACCCATTTCAAAAATACACGAGCTACCCGTGCCTATTGTGATTCACAATTTTATTGTGGATTTCTCCTTTTAAAACCACTGAAAATTGGTATCTTTGGTAATTACTAAAATTTCAAATTATGAGTGGTACTGTAAATAAAGTGATGCTGATTGGGCATACAGGTGATGATGTAAAAATGATTCATTTTGAAGGTGGTAATTGCATTGGCAGATTCCCACTGGCAACCAATGAAACCTATACAAACCGAACTACCGGTGAAAAAGTTTCAAATACAGAGTGGCATAATATTGTAGTGAGAAACAAAGCCGCCGAAATTTGTGAACGCTACCTGAAAAAAGGTGATAAAGTCTATATTGAAGGTCGTTTAAAAACCAGAAAGTGGCAGGATGATCAGGGCAATGAACGATACAGTACAGAGATACAATGTACAGATTTCACTTTCTTAACTTCAAAAGCAGAATCTGATGGAATGTCTCAAAGACAAGAATCATCCAAAGTTGAAAAAACTGAACAAACTGCACCACCTCAAAATCAACCGGTGAATGAGCAAGAAGACGACCTTCCTTTTTAAAGTATAATTTGTTTAATTTAAACTCGTTACTGAGTAAAACACTTTTTCTATTCATTGCCAACAATTCTATGAAGAATTTCATTGCCATTCTTAGTGTATTGCTTTTCCTCAATTCCTGTGGCCAGGATGTCACAGTAAAACCTAAGGCAATGCTTCATCTTCAATATCCGGAGCCTGTTTACATTCCCATTGATATTGGGTGTCCTTTTAGTTTTGAAATAAACAGATTGGCGAAAGTGGAAAAAAAACAAAATTGCTGGGTGAATCTTGAATATCCAGCTATGAAAGCAACACTTCATATTACTTATCGAGAGGTGAAAAACAATCTTGATTCACTTCTATTTGACGCCCAAAAGCTTACTTATGACCATACTATAAAAGCTTCTGTTATTGATGATTTAGCTTATGAAGACAGTATTAATAAAGTGTATGGTATGTATTATGAAATAGGCGGCAACGCAGCAACACCTTCCCAGTTTTTTGTAACCGATACCCTTAACCATTTTATCACAGGCTCCATATATTTTAATACAAAACCCAATTTTGATTCCATTTTACCTGCAATATCATATTTGAGAAAAGATGTGAGACATATTATGGAAAGCATAAAATGGAAATAAATTTATACTATGAGGTTTTTAGCTGCTTTATTGACTTTTTTTTCAGGTGCTTGGCTTTTTGCCCAAAGTTATGAACCCCTTCTTGACCAGATTAATGAATGGCAATTTACTTCCTGTAATTTTGGTTGCATAACAGATATTTATTTTACAGATGGTGATACCTTGGTAAACAACAAAAATTACAAAATCCTTGACGGCTATCATTATATAAACCGCAATCTTCTTTTGCGTGAAAATACTACTGAGAAAAAAGTGTATCTCACCATTCTTGAGCCTCAATATACAGAGGATTTATT
>DAINOA010000044.1:0-15668 GCA_036735625.1 Planktosalinus sp.
GTTCTGAATAACTGGTTTTATAATAGCGATCTCCATCTAAGTAATCTGTTAAAAACCGCAGTCCGATGATGAACGTCATATAGTGAGTTGCGGAAACTATATGAGAAATTTCGTTTTGAGTTATAATGGCAGATGTACTATGTAAAAACCCGGAGGTGTAATTTTTAAAAATCGTTAAATCCAAAGTAATTTTTTGAAGATTTTTTTCATCTTCTGAACCGGTATTTGCACCCGTTCTGATGGCATCACCAAAATCAAACAAAATACTTCCAGGCATTACAGTATCTAAATCCACTACTGCAGTAGCCTTGTTGTATTTATTAAAAAGGACATTGTTGCATTTGGTATCATTATGTATCAGGCGTTTTGGAAAAGAGCCTTCTTCAATACAAAGATGAAGTTTTAATAGGTTATCTATTTTTTGAAAGGCAAAATCAATTTCAACAGGTGCCATTTTTACTCTATTTCTTGAATCTTTTTGCAAAACTGTCTGAAATGCCTCCCATCGTTTTGCTAAATTGTGAAAATTTGGAATGGCGGTGTACATATTTTGAATAGGAAAATCACTCAACAAATTGATAAATTGACCCTGAATTTTTCCACATTCATAAGCAATTTCAGGAGTTTCCATTTTTTGAAAAGTATGTGTTTCCGGAAGGAGGGAGTATAAGCGCCAATAGGAAATCTTTTCATCTTTGTAAAACAGTTTATCATCTGTTGTTGGTATGACCTTAAAAATTGAAAAACGGGTAAAAGTAAGGTTATAGAGTTTATGGGATATATGTTTTGTAACCAAATCAATAGATATCATTAACTTTTCAACATCCTTAAAAACAGAATGATTAATTTTTTGGAGAAAATAACCGGAATTTGGAAGGTTATTGTTTAGTACTCTGAAAGAACTGTGGATGTGTCCTTCATTTACTGCTTCAATTTTTACATCTAATGAATAGATTTTGAACTTCTGAAGTATTTCAAACAAATGAGTTGATGAACACATTCAAAAATGAATTTAAAGATTAAACAGTTTTTTGGGATACAAACCTTTTTGGTTCATTTTATTGAGATTCATTTCGACCAGAGCTTTATCTTCGGGAAAGGTTAATCCAAACCAACTTTCTCCGGAAGTTAAAACTTTAATTTTTACATCATGACTTTTTAAGATTTGGTCGATGGTTTTTGGCAGTAAATATTCGGTATCAAGTGAGTTACAATTTATTTTCAAAAATAGTTCAAAATAAGGAGCTGCCCATTCAAAATAGGAGGGGTTTAACCCCCACATATTCATAGATACAAGGGTGTTTTTTGGAATTACTTCCCTAACGGAATTGTGGGTTGAAATGATTTCATTATTTTCAAGTTTAATGGCTGTTTTTTCTTCAACAGAGAGCAGAAAATTGTCATCATTTATTTTACAAATTCCTCTTGAAACGGCTCCATTTTCTGATAAGGTTTTTTCAACAGGAAATGCTATTAATGCAAATTCTTTTGTGTGAATACTCAAATGGTTATTTAGATAATCAAACATTAACTTGTAAGAAGAGCTACCATAATAATCATCTGCATTGATGACTAAAAAGGGTTCGTCGATTACCTCTTTTGCTGTCCATACAGCGTGACCGGTTCCCCAGGGTTTTTGTCTCAAAGGGTTTGATTTGAAAGGTTTGGGAAGCCTATCAATTTCCTGAAATACATAGTTAACTTCTGCGAGGTTTTTTAACCGTTGATTGTATTTCTTGATAAAAGAATCAGCAAATGATTTTCTAATGACAAAGGTTACTTTTTTAAACCCCGCTTTTATTGCATCATAAAGGGCATAATCAAGCAAGCCATTTTCAGATGAGTTGAATACTTCCATTTGTTTTAATCCTTTATATCTATTGCCCATACCCGCGGCGAGAACAAGAAGTGAAGGACTCTTATGATGTGGTGTTTTCAATTTTTCTTAGATTAAAAAACAGCTTTTCTGCTTTTGTGAATAAACCATCCGCAAAGAAGAAAAATGGAAGTTGCAATGAGTGCTTGTGTCCATTGCCCGTATATCCAAAATCCGGTACCAAACAAAGCCGCATAAACCATAAACACCCCGGCAAACATAGCGCTCAATTCTTTTGTGAAATTGGAGGGTTTGAATGATGTTATATCAAGCGCATTTCGTTGAACTACTTTTTTAAATCCAAAAAGATGTGGCTTTACTTTTTGAATGAAATTTATGAGAACGCTATCTTTTTCGGGATTTGTGAGAAGAGTAACTCCAATCCATCCCACGGTGGTAATTGCAATGGAGAGAAGCAATCGATAATGTTCCGGAAAGTTACTCCAGAAGTCAGAATACTTTGGTAATATGACTGTAAAGAGAACAGCAGAAATAAAGGAAATGCCCATAGCCGCTATTTCGCTCAATGCATTAATGCGCCACCAAAACCATCTTAAAATAAAAAGGAGTCCGGTGCCGGCACCAATCAATAAAATAATTTGAAATACTTGTAAGGCGTTTTGCAAAACCAGTGCTAATAAGGCAGCACAAATCATAATAAAAACGGTAAACAAACGCCCTACAGTCACCAGTTCGGCATCTTTTGCATTTTTTCTTATAAAACGATGATAAAAATCATGAACAGCATAGCTTGCTCCCCAGTTTAAATGAGTAGAAAGGGTTGACATAAGTGCAGCAATCAACGAAGCAAGAACAAGCCCAAGCAATCCAGCCGGTAAAAAAGTAAGCATCGCCGGATAAGCCATATCATCGTTGATTACTGACTCTTCAATATTGGGAAAAGCAGTTCGTAACGCATCCAAATCAGGAAAAACAACCATGGAAGCCAAGGCGATTAAAATCCAGGGCCAGGGTCTGATTCCATAATGCGCAATGTTAAAAAGGAGGGAAGCCTTCACGGCGTGTTTTTCATCCTTTGCAGCTAGCATACGTTGCACAATATAACCTCCGCCGCCGGGCTCTGCACCGGGATACCAAACAGCCCACCATTGCACAGCAAGTGGAATGATTAACAAGGAAACCCAAGCAGTGGTGTCATTGAATTCCGGAATAAACCGCAAAGTATCTTGAAGTTCCGGTTTGGATAAAAGTTGAGATAAACCCCCCACTTCGGGAAGATTTACTACATAAATAGCAGCAATAATCGCTCCTGCCATGGCGATGGCAAATTGAAATAAATCAGTCAATATCACAGATCGCAATCCTCCTAAAACAGTATAAATAAGTGTAATTAATGAAACGATGACAACGGTTTCTACGGCACTCATACCTAGCATAGTAGCGCTAATTTTAATTCCGGCAAGTAAGACAGACGCTAAAATTAAAATATTAAAAACAATTCCTAAGTAAATGGCTCTGAACGCTCTTAAAAATGCAGCCGCTTTTCCGCCATAGCGAAGTTCATAAAACTCTAGGTCTGTTGAAAATCCTGATCTGCGCCACAACTTTGCATACACAAAAACGGTGAGCATTCCTGTGAGTAAAAAAGCCCACCAAACCCAGTTACCGGCAATACCATTTTTTCTAACAATGTCTGTAACTAAATTGGGTGTATCTGCAGAAAATGTTGTTGCTACCATTGAAATTCCAAGCAACCACCATGGCATATTCCTGCCAGATAAAAAATATTCATTAAATCCTTTTCCGGCTTTCTTGGCAGTTATTAAACCAATGAGAATGGTAATACCAAAAAATGAAAAGATAATAACAAGGTCTAAAGTGCTTAAATTCATGAAGTTTTGGTGTTAGGTATAAAACAGGAACGGCTCCTTTTGGTTAAACCAAAACTACATAAAATATTCTAAAAATTCAGGATTACTTTATTTCCTCTTTTCCATCGGCGTGAATGGCAAAGCGACCTCTTTGAGCATCGTGAACATGTTCATAACTATCCCACGGCCAGCCGCCAAACTGGTCTTTTTGGTATTGTGTGATAGCGTCTTGAATTCCCTGGTGCGAATTAGCGACAAAAGGTCCTTGCTGGACTACCGGTTCACCAATGGGTTTTCCTTGAAGAAAAAGAAATTCAGCCGGAGAATCACCGTTTTTTATTGTGATTTTTTCAGTGGGGAACAAATCCAATGAATGCTCTTTAGGGATTGTGAATCCTTCAGTTTCAATTTCATTTCCGCTGTAAAAAAAGAGTGTTCTGTTTGTTCCATCAGATGCTAATGGAATTTCCCAGGTGGCACCGGGTTCCATTTTAATGGTCCAAATAGCAACTTCGTTTTGAGGGTCTGCAGCCCAGGAGTTGGGTGTGGGTGCCGCGGCTTGAGTGCCTTTGTAATTTCCGGCTACGATTTTTAGTTTTACGCCCTTGTCCTGAACAATAGGAATTTCTTCATTCCATAACATACGGAAATAAGGGTCAACTCCTTTGCTTTTACTGGGTAAATTCAGCCACAACTGAAATAATAAAAATGGATTTTCCCTATCTTGATTTAGTAAAGGAAACATCTCACAATGCATCACGCCCTTTCCGGCGGTCATCCATTGCACATCGCCATTACCAAATCGACCTGCAGCACCCAAAGAGTCGCTGTGGTCTGCAAAGCCTTTTTCTACTAAAGTAACTGTTTCAAAGCCACTGTGAGGGTGTGCAGGAAAACCGGGAACTTTTTGACCGTGATACATGCGCCAGCCGTCTTTAATGGTAAAATCCTGACCGATGTATCGTCCTTTTAAAAGTGAAGGCTCTGGCCCCAGGTTTTTATTGCCTTTTGGAAAATCATCTTTGTGGTAAGCACAAAATAAAAAGGGGTCTTGAGTTTCCCATTGAAAACCGAGTTGTTTTACTTTTTTTATGGCAGACATAGTTTGAATTTTAGAAATACAAAATTACCAAATTAATTGATGGCAGTGTATTAAGGATTTCTTAATGGAAAAGTGGTTAATAGTTTCAGGTTTTATTAAAACAAAGACCTGTCAGGTTTTCAAAACTTGACAGGTCGAAACTGAAAAAAAGGATAAAAAAAAGTCGCAAACATAACGACTCTTTTTAGATAAAATAACTTTTACAAGTTTGGGATTTTTAATACCTGCCCGGGATGAATTAAATCGGGATTTTTAAGCTGATCTGTATTAGCTTGAAAAATAGCGTTGTATTTTCCGGCACTGCCATAGTATTGTTTTGCAATTTTAGACAAAGATTCACCGCTTTTTACTTCGTGAACGGCATAGACAGAGTCGTCTGCGACTTTTATATCTGCCATTACATCACTTGGGTTTTCTCCTCCCACTTTTTTAATTTCATTCCAAAGAAGGTCTTTTTCATAGGGGGTTTTTGCTGTTCCGTGAATTTTTAGAACACCGTTTTCTTCTCTTACGTCTCCATTTTGAATTTGAAGTTTTTCTCCAAGGTCAAGAACGTTTTGGTATTTTGCTTTAATCATTGTATTTTAATTTTAAAGTTAATGAACACTAAATTTAAAAAAATTTATCTGTTTTAAAGTTATGAAACCGTAAATTCTTTTTGGTAACTAGAGAATCTCTTCTTTTTCAAATTGCACCTCATAGAGCTTACGATAGTGACCATTTTCAATTTTTAGAAGTGTTGTATGATTGCCCATCTCTACTATTTGACCTGCATCCATAACAATAATAACATCTGCTTTTTTTATGGTGGCAAGTCGATGAGCAATTACAATAGATGTGCGACCTTGAGTAAGTTTTGCAGTGGCATTTTGGATTAATTCCTCGGCGTGAGAATCAACCGAAGAGGTCGCTTCATCAAGAACGAGAATGCTTGGATTGCTTACATAAGCTCTTAAAAATGATATGAGTTGTCTCTGTCCAGAAGAGAGCATACTACCGCGCTCCTTGACATTGTAATGGTAACCATCTGGCAAGGTCATAATGAATGAATGGACTCCAATTTCTTTAGCGGCTTGTATGACTTCTTCTTCTGAAACTTGTGGATTGTTGAGCGTAATATTATTCATTATAGTGTCTGCAAAAAGAAAAACATCCTGCAAGACCACACCAATACTTTTTCTCAAAATGTCTAATGGAACATTTTTGATGTTTTTGCCATCAACTGTGATGGTTCCGGCTTTGATTTCATAAAAACGAGAGAGAAGGTTGATGATGGTTGATTTTCCTGCACCTGTGGCTCCCACAATGGCTACTGTTTGATTGGGTTGTACTTCAAAGGAAATACCATTGATGACCATTTCGGCATCGTCATAACTAAAATACACTTTATCAAAAATAATATGTCCCTTAATGTTTTCAAAATCTTCAATACCGTTGTCTTCAATAGAGTCTTTTGTATCGAGAATTTCAAAAACACGGTTTGCAGCCACCATACCCATTTGCAGGGTATTGAATTTATCTGCAATCTGATTGAGTGGTCTAAAAAGCATTTGTGATAATCTGATAAAAGCCACAATGAGCCCTAGGGTTATAGCTCCACCTCCCAAAGCCTGTAGCCCCCCATACCACATTATTAAACCAATTGTGATGGATGCTGTCATCTCTGTGACCGCAAAAAAGATAGAGTTGTACCAAACTGTTTTAATCCAGGCGACTTTGTGTTTCCTGTTAATTTCTGTAAAATTTTTATCCTCTGTTTCCTCGCGGGTAAACAATTGCACGATTTTCATCCCGGTGATACGCTCTTGAATAAAAGTGTTTAAGTTAGCCACCTGATTGCGCACTTCCTCAAATGCTACTTTCATCGCTTTTTGAAACAATCGTGTAGCATAAAGAATTAAGGGAAACACGGCTAAGACAATGAGCGTTAATTCCCAGCTTCGATAAAACATAAAACCAAGGATGGCAATCATTTTCAATAAATCACTTGAGATAGTAAAAAGCCCTTCGCTAAAAATACTCGCTATGGTTTCAATGTCATTTACTGCACGAGTTGTGAGGCGGCCAACTGAGCTTTTATCGAAATACTTCATTTTAAACTGTAATATCCTTTTAAACAGTTTAACGCGTATGTCTCTTACGACACTCAACCCGAGCCAGTTTGAATAGTAGATAAACGAAAACTGAAAAATCACTTCAGCAATTAAAAAAACACCCATCAAGCCAATGAGATAAATTAAATTCTCATAATCCTTTGGGATGATTGATTCGTCAATTACTTTTTCAAGTAAAATGGGTTGTAAAACGGAGAATCCAGAGACAAGAATAGCAGAGATACCCACAAACCAAAAAGTAAGTTTATAGGGTTTTGTAAACTGAAGCAGTCGTTTAAAAAGTTTAAAATCAAATGCTCTTCCAGATTCTGCCATAGTTAAATAGATAGTTCTTTTGGGTAAGTAACCCGTGTTAAAAATAAGCCTTCTGCCGGAGCTGAAGTGCCGGCTTTGTTTCGGCTTTTGCTTTTGATGATGTCGTGCAAATCATTCACTTCCAGTTTTCCAAGACCTATTTCCAGTAAGGTACCCACAATTGCACGAACCATATTTCGCAAAAAACGATTGGCTGTGATGGTAAAAACAAGCTTATTGTCTTTATATGTCCACTCAGCAAAAGTAATGATACAATGATAGGTTTTTACATCGGTTTTTGACTTTGAAAAACATTGAAAATCGTTATAGTTTAATAAGATTTTTGCGGCTTTGTTCATTTTTTCTAAATCAGGGATTTGATTTAACTGATAGGAAAAATCTGTGGTGAAGGGATTTTTTTCCAAACTTAAATAATATTCATAGGTGCGACTGTTGGCATCAAAGCGAGCATGTGCATCTTCTTTTACAGGAGTTATGTTTTTAACCGCAATGTCTTTAGGCAAAAAGGAATTGAGCTTGTAAACCAGTTCATTGAGTTCAATTGCTTCGGTGAAATCAAAATGAGCAAAAATTTGTTTAGCGTGCACTCCGGCATCTGTACGTCCTGCACCCACAATATCAATTTTAGTCCGTAATAAAGTGCTAAGAGCCTCCTCTATAGTTTGTTGTACAGATGCAGCATCGGGCTGTATTTGCCAGCCGTGGTAGTTTTTACCGTTAAATGCTATTTCAATAAAATATCGCAAAGAAACTTTTACTTTTGTTGGAGAACAAAGATAATGACATATTCAAGAAATTTGATTTTTGATTTGGGATTAACTTTTATTTTAAGATTTATAAACTATGCCAAAAAAAATACTGTTACTTTCAGATACACACAGTCATATTGATGATACCATTCTTAAATATGTAATCCAGGCAGATGAGGTATGGCATGCAGGGGATATTGGTAGTCTTGAAGTAACTGACGCTATACAGGAAATAAAGCCATTAAGAGCGGTTTATGGCAATATTGACGATGCCAAAATTAGAGGTGAATTTCCCTTATATCAACGTTTTAATTGCGAAGGGGTGGATGTTTGGATGACACACATTGGCGGCTCGCCGGGCAGATATAATATTGATGTCAAGGAGGAATTGAATCAAAACCCACCCAGGCTGTTTATCTGCGGGCACTCCCATATTTTAAAAGTAATGCACGATAAAAAGTACGGGTTTTTGTTTATGAATCCCGGTGCAGCAGGAAAACACGGTTTTCACAAAGTGCGCACGATGCTGCGGTTTGTGATTGATTCCAGAAGTATAAAAGATTTGGAAGTTGTAGAATTTTCAAGATAGATTAAAATATTGTTGAGATGATTTACAACTAATCTAAGCTAAGTTGTTGATATAGTATCCCTAAGGTTAATCAAATTTGGTATATTTGAAAAACATATATAAAAGGTCAACCCTATGATAAAAAAGATTAAAAAGCATTTTGCTGAAGGCTTGCTCATTGTATTTAGTGTGTTATTTGCTTTGTTTATCAATAAGCTATACGACAATTATCAAACTTGGAAAAAAAAGGAAATAGCTATGGAGAGTATAGCTAAAGAACTTCAGAGAAATGAGACGATTCTTAAAGATTGGGAGGAAAGGCATGCCCGCATTGATGAGAATCTCAATCAACTTATTGAAGGTAAAAAAGACAGCCTTAAAGGCGAAATGAAAAAGCTCGATTATTTCAATATTGGCCTCTTGACTGAGAACAGGTCCTTAGTTGATGATGTATTGACCAGTACAGCCTGGGAGTCTGCCAATACAACAGGCATTATTTCTGAATTTGATTTTGAAGCAACACAAAAGTTAACAAGGGTGTATGCCATGCAAGAGCTAATTAGTGAAAAAACAATTGGAAAAATTCTGGATTACTATTTTGAACCCGACACACATAAGATGGAAGATGTTGATGCTATCCTCATTCAGTTTAAGTTGCGATTTAATGAGTTGTTGGGACAGGAAAGGTTAATGGCTTATTTGTATGAAGATATTATGAAGTATTTTAAAGATTCTAAATATGTTGTTCCTTAGAGAAAGCAATTTTTCGTTTCAGTAAATGTAGGCTCTTTTAAAATCAAAAAACCCCAAAGTTGGCATGCTTTGGGGTTTTAACACTAATACTACTAAGATTTAAGGTTTAGCGTAATCTGTCAACAGATTTTACGAGATTCTCATCCTTTTGAATGGCACGATTTGCCATCACTAAAAAAACGATAGAAAGTATAGGAAGAAACATCCCAATACCCTTCTCTGAAACCAAAGTCTCTCCGGGTACCGTTAGCGACCGATAAACGAAAACTCCTAGTAAAATAAAGTTTGTCAGTATGTTTAATCGATTAAAAACAAACTGATTTTTTCTTTTCTTATATGAGAATATAGCGATAATAGCAAGTGCAATCGAGATGAAAATTAACGCAAAAAACAAGGGCTCCTCGCGTGTATATAAAAGTTCACCGGTTTCATTCTTCACTTGGGGAAACCATATAAAGAGACCGCCCATAATGAGGGCGACAAGTATCATAAATAGAGTTTGAATGCGTTGAATCATCTTTAGTTGAACTGATTTACTATGCAAAAATAATGTTTCTTTTTAAAAAAAATCCTATCAATAATTAAAATAATGTTGTATTATTGCATCAGTAATTCACAACCCACACAACTGCGGTTGTTTATCTTCCGGATAAAATCAAAAAAATTACCATCTTCTTAAAACTTATTTGTAAAACAATTACAACAACATAATTCAATAGTTACATGTTTGAAATTTCAGATTTAAAAGAGCAGAAGCTACCTGAACTTCAGGAAATTGCTAAAACTTTAGGTGTGCCAAAATTCCGCACATTAAAAAAATTAGAATTGGTCTATCAAATTCTTGATTACCAGGCTGCAAATCCAAAAGCAATAGAGCCTCTTGTAAAAGATACAAAAGGAGAATCAAAAGAAACTCCAAATAGGCAGGAACAAAGAACCCCGAGAGATCAAAAAGATTTTCGTGGACAAAAAGACAATCGTGACAACAGGCCTCAAAATAGAAAACCATATCCCCAAAAGACCCAGTCTGCTGATTCTTCTAAAGAACAGGATGTTCAAAATGAATCCTCAAAGCAGGATATTCCTCAAAAAAATCAGGACCGCAGGGAGCAGAACAATCATAACAATCAGAAGAATTCTCATCATCAGGATGTGAAACAAAACCGTCCAAATCACAATAAAGGAAAAGAGGGCAATGTGGCTGAAAGATCTGATTCAAAAAAAGAGACTTCTGAGAACAGAAACGAAAACAAGCCCAAACAGAATCAAAGTCAAAATGATTCACAAAATTCGGGTAACAGACACAGCAATACTCAAAACGGTAATCAAAACCACAATGAACAGGGGAATAAAGATAAACGTAACCGCTACCGTGAGCCAGATTATGAGTTTGACAGCATCATTCAAAGTGAAGGAGTGCTTGATATCATGCAGGATGGTTATGGGTTTTTACGCTCAAGCGATTACAACTACCTTTCTTCTCCCGATGATATTTATGTTTCGCAATCACAAATACGCCTCTTTGGTTTAAAGACCGGAGATACAGTTCTTGGTGAAGTGAGACCTCCCAAAGAAGGAGAAAAATACTTTCCATTGATAAAAGTGAGTAAAATAAATGGTTTGAATCCAAATGTGGTGAGAGACCGCATTTCATTTGAACATTTAACTCCTCTTTTTCCTCAGGAAAAATTCAAACTGGCTGAAAAACAAAGCACCATTTCTACAAGAATTATGGACTTGTTTTCGCCTATTGGGAAAGGACAAAGGGGAATGATAGTTTCTCAACCCAAAACCGGAAAAACCGTTTTGTTAAAAGAAATTGCCAACGCCATTGCTGCAAACCATCCTGAGGTGTATCAAATGATTTTATTAATTGATGAACGCCCTGAAGAAGTTACCGACATGCAACGCAATGTAAGCGGCGAGGTGGTTGCTTCCACATTTGATAAAGAAGCCAATGAGCATGTGCGTGTTGCTAATATTGTTTTGGAAAAAGCAAAACGTCTAGTAGAATGTGGTCATGATGTGGTGATTTTGCTTGATTCAATCACTCGTTTGGCAAGAGCCTATAATACGGTTCAGCCGGCTTCAGGAAAAATACTAAGTGGAGGTGTGGATGCCAATGCATTACATAAACCAAAGCGCTTTTTTGGAGCTGCGCGAAATATTGAAAACGGAGGGTCACTAAGTATCATTGCGACCGCCTTGACAGACACGGGCTCAAAAATGGATGAGGTTATCTTTGAAGAATTTAAAGGTACCGGAAATATGGAACTACAATTGGATCGAAAAATATCCAACCGTAGAATCTTCCCTGCTGTTGATTTGAATGCATCAAGCACAAGACGGGATGATTTATTACTCGATGAAAAAACCTTACAACGTATGTGGGTAATGAGAAAATACCTTGCAGATATGAACCCCGTTGAAGCGATGGAGTTTATTCACGACAGAATCAAACAAACTAGAAACAACGAAGAGTTTTTAATATCAATGAACGGTTAATACAATACACAATTGTAAATAAAAAAAAGTCCTGGATATTTCAGGACTTTTTTTATGTGTTAATGGTTTATGTATCTTCGCAAAGAAAAATAAATAAATGAGTATTGTTTACATCATTATTGGTTTAACTTTATTAGTGATAGGAGGCGAGTATTTAGTTCGCTCTGCAGTGGGTCTATCTTTTAAGGTAAAACTGTCAAAAATGGTCATAGGCTTAACAGTTGTTTCCTTTGCGACCTCAATGCCAGAATTGATTGTGAGTTTACAAGCCGCGTTAAAAGGATTTTCAGATATTTCATTAGGGAATGTCATTGGATCAAACATAGCCAATATAGGTTTGGTTTTGGGTATTACAGCAATCATTTCCCCTATTATAATTGATAAAGATTTTTACAAGTACAACTGGCCGGTAATGATGCTTTTTTCTATTGTACTTTATTTATTTCTCCTGAATGATAATGTGCTTAGCTTTTTTGAAGGTGTTGGTTTTATCGTTGCAATGATTATTTACTTGTATTTTTTAATTGCGCAATCCAGGAGAAAATCCAAAGTTGAAGTTGATGAAATAGCAGCAGGAGAAAGCTTAAAAGGTATATCTTATATTAAAATTATTCTTTGGTTATTAATAGGTGGAGCTACACTCTGGGGAGGCTCTGAACTATTGGTAAAAGGAGCTGTAGAATTGGCAACCGCTATGGGAGTGAGTGAACGTGTCATTGCAGTTACTATGATTGCAATTGGGACAAGTGTCCCAGAACTGGCAGCCTCAGTGATTGCAGCTCTCAAAAAAGAGAAGGCAATTTCTTTTGGAAACTTAATTGGTTCAAATGTCTTTAATATAGGTTCTGTTCTTGGAATTACTGCAATTATTCACCCCATAACAGTTCAAAGTAGTGAAGTATTAACCAATGATATTTTATGGATGCTGGCATTTGCAATTGTATTGATTCCGCTGGCATTTATTCCAAAAAAATTAATTTTTAACAGACCAAAAGGACTCTTTATCTTCATTGCATATCTCACATTTACTTTTTTTGCATTTTATAATTAATTTTTAATATGTGTCAAAAAATAGGGGGTCATTATTAGTAAATTAACTAATGTTGATAACTTACCCCTAAAATAATGGGGGTATAGTTTTGAAAAATATAAAAATGGCGTAGTTTTGCCCTGTCAAACTTAAAACCATATCTTTATGTCAACGCTTCGCTTTCGAGCCATCACAGAAACCCTAAACAGAAAACCTGTATTTATTGAAGAAAAAGAAAGACGTTCCAATCTCTTTGGTCAAAACGTTTTTAATGAAAATGCAATGCGTCAATACCTTACTAAAGAGGCATACAACGCGGTAAGCAATGCTCATGAATATGGTACAAAAATACCTCGCGAACTCGCAGACCATATTTCTACTGGAATGAAAGAGTGGGCTATCTCAAAGGGAGTAACTCATTATACGCATTGGTTTCAGCCGTTGACAGGTGCTACTGCCGAAAAACACGATGCTTTTTTTGAAACTACTTCAAATGGCTCAGCTATTGAAAAGTTTGGTGGTGGTCAATTAGTACAACAAGAGCCGGATGCGTCGAGTTTTCCAAGTGGAGGAATTAGAAACACCTTTGAAGCAAGAGGTTATACAGCCTGGGATCCTACTTCACCGGCTTTTATTATAGGCACCACACTTTGTATTCCCACAGTGTTTGTATCCTATACTGGAGAGGCTTTAGACTATAAAACACCCCTTTTAAAAGCACTTTCGGCAGTAGATGAAGCAGCTACTGCAGTGGCTAAATATTTTGATAAAAACGTAACTAAAGTGCAAGCCACTTTAGGTTGGGAACAAGAATACTTTTTAATTGACTCTGCTTTAGCGACCTCAAGACCCGATTTAATGATGACCGGAAGGACTTTATTGGGGCACACATCTGCGAAAGGCCAACAACTGGAAGACCATTATTTTGGCTCGATTCCCACACGCGTATTAAATTATATGCGTGACCTGGAAAGGGATTGTATGCTTCTGGGTATTCCGGTGAAAACCAGACACAATGAGGTAGCACCCAATCAGTTTGAGTTGGCACCCATTTTTGAAGAAACCAATTTGGCAGTTGACCACAACTCCTTATTAATGGATGTCATGGCAAAAGTGGCAGAGCGTCACAACTTTGTTGTCTTGTTTCACGAGAAGCCATTTAAAGGAGTCAACGGCTCCGGAAAGCACAATAACTGGTCACTAGCGACTAATACCGGTGTGAACCTACTGGGCCCGGGAAGCACACCTATGAGTAACCTTCAGTTTTTGACTTTCTTTATCAACACCATTAAAGCGATGAATGAAAATGAAGAACTTATCAGAGCCAGCATTGCCAGCGCAAGTAACGACCATCGTCTGGGAGCCAATGAAGCACCGCCGGCAATAATTTCTGTATTTATAGGAGAGCAGTTAACCAAAGTGCTTGACAATCTGGAAAATGTAACCAAAGGAAAGCTTTCGCCGGAAGAAAAAACAGACTTAAAATTAAACATTGTTGGTAAAATACCTGAAATTCTATTAGACAACACAGACAGAAACAGAACATCACCTTTTGCCTTCACCGGAAATAAATTTGAATTCAGAGCTGTGGGTTCCAAAGCAAACTGTGCAAACCCAATGACGGTTTTAAATACCATCGTTGCAAAACAACTTAAAGAATTTAAAGCTGCTGTTGATGCGCTCGTCAAAGAAAAGAAAATGAAAAAGGATGATGCCATCTTTAATGTTTTGCGAGAATATATTAAGGAGTCAAAACGCATCCTTTTTGAAGGAGACGGTTACAGCGATGCTTGGGAAAAAGAAGCAAAAAAACGAAAGTTAAGCAACCACAAAACCACACCTGAAGCACTTAAAGCGAAAGTTTCTAAAAAAGCCATCACGCTCTTTGAAGAAATGGGCATCATGACTGAAGTAGAATCAAAAGCCCGTTATGAAATTGAAGTAGAAGAATACACCAAGCGCATCCAAATCGAAGGACGTGTTCTTGGAGATATTGCCAGAAACCACGTGATACCCACAGCTATAAAATATCAAAGTGTTGTGGTAAACAATGTAAAAGGACTAAAAGAAATATACGGTGGTGGTTTTACAAAAATGGCCGAGCAACAATTGGAAATTATTGAAGCCATAAGCGAGCAAATTGAAAAAATCAATCAAGGAGTTACTCAAATGACAGAGGAGCGCAAAAAAGCCAATAACCTTAATGACTTTGAAAAGACAGCAAAAGCTTACTGTGAGAAAGTAAAACCCTATTTTGACGAAATAAGATACCACTGCGATAAACTGGAGCTTCTCGTTGATGATGAGCTATGGCCATTGACTAAGTATAGGGAGTTGTTGTTTACCAAATAAGAATCCTTTTAACCTGGAATAAACCCATCCTTATTTAGGGATGGGTTTTTTATTCTTACAAAACTTTTGGGAACTTTAATTTTACAATTAAATAACACAACCATTGGTATTTCTAAGTGTATGTACGTAGTTGTTTTTTAGCCTCTTATTTTAAAATCTAATTACTTCTTACACTTTATCGAGTTTTTCTTACAGTATAGCGAAAACTGTGTTTTTTGTTTTTTTAAAGAGACATCTTTATGTAAATTTACATTATAAGAACAAAACCACTTCCCCAGTTTTGTTATAATTACTCACCCCAAGTAATTACTCTTTATCCCCAAATTTAAATATTTTATGAGTTGTCGATTATTAATCTTCAACAAAGTAATAATAGACCTACTAGCTAGTTTAGTGAGAATTAAGTAAACAATGAAATTAGATAATACAAATAATCAAATAAATTCTCAGTGGCAGCTGCAGAATCAGACCA
>DAINOA010000045.1:0-15558 GCA_036735625.1 Planktosalinus sp.
TGATGCGCAACATCCCTATTGAAGCTGAGGAGATTGAGGAATTGATGAATCTTTAGTAGTCAGTGGTCAGTAGCAGTTGTCAGATGAACAAAAAATAAGAAATGTTGCTGAATTACAAATCCTCAAAATTTCATTATATGGGTCAGGGCAATGGAAAAGCCCTGGTTTTGCTTCACGGTTTTCTGGAAAACTTAACCATGTGGGAGCCCTTCCTTTCTGTATTATCAGAAAACCATACCGTCATCACCATTGATTTGCCCGGCCATGGAAAAAGTGATTGCATTGGTTATATACACACGATGGAAATGATGGCAGAGATTGTTGAAGCTGTTTTGAGAAAAGAAAACATCAAAGAAGCAAAAATAATGGGTCATTCACTGGGCGGTTATGTGGCAATGGCTTTCGCCGAAAGGTATCCCGAAATTTGCAACGGAATCGTCCTGTTGAACTCCACACCAAAAGAAGACTCGCCGGAAAGAAAAATTAATCGCGACCGAACTGTTGCTTTAGTGAAAAAACACAAAGAAGCCTTTTTAAGTATGGCAATCACCAACTTGTTTGCTGAAGAGAACAAGGAAAAATTTGCTGAAAAGATTAAAGCTTTAAAAAAAGATGCCCTAAAAATGAAAACTCAAGGCATTATTGCTTCACTTGAAGGAATGAAATTAAGAAAAGACAGGACCCACATTTTAAAGCAATTCTCAAAACCAAAAATCATTATTGCAGGCACAAAGGATCCCATAATGCCTTTTGAGGAAATTAAAACCCTTGCTTTGTCCTGTAAATGCAACTTTTATGCCCAAGATGGAGGTCATATGAGCACCATTGAGAACAAGGATGAAATGTTAAATATTATGCATTTCATCGAATAATTATACTTTTTATCGGTTTTTTAATAGTTTTAACTACTTTTATGTTAACTAACTAAAAAACTCCGACTTATGCACAAAGCTACCCCCAAAGCAACCTCATCACTCGGAACTATCATTTGCTCAATGGTTGGGCATAACTACAAAGAAACAAATCGAATCAACAATGTCATTTCTGAATACCGTTGTAGCTGTTGCGGACACGAGGTAACAGAAAATGCGCAGGGATATCTTGAAGCTTTAACCCCAAGAATGAAAGACATCAATGCCTGTCTTTCTTCCTTTATTGAGAAAAAGATGAGAAGAGCCAGTTACTCTCAAGTGTCTTGAAAAGAATTCCATCCTCTGGCTTTTAAAGGAATTTTTGTGTTGTCACGTGTGATTAAATGCGTGCCTTCACTTTCAGCAGTCATATGTCCTATAACAGTCAAATGAGGATTTCCTTTAATTTTAGGAAAATCATCTGTTGAAATGGTGAAAAGTAATTCATAGTCTTCTCCTCCACTCAACGCGATTGTAGTGCTATCCATATTAAACTCCTCACAAGTCGAAATCACTTGCTGGTCCAATGGGATTTTATCTTCATATAAATTACACCCTTTTTTTGAATTTTTGCAAAGATGCAGCACTTCAGAGGAAAGACCGTCACTAATATCAATCATGGAAGTTGGTTTTACATCTAGGGCTTTTAATAGTTCTCTGATGTCTTTTCTGGCTTCCGGTTTTAATTGTCGTTCAATTAAATAGGTATAGGCTGTTAAATCGGGTTGGTTATTTGGGTTTACCTGAAACACTTGCTTTTCTCTTTCCAAAACTTGAAGTCCAAGATAGGCAGCACCTAAATCGCCTGTCACTACAAGTAAATCGTTATCGTTAGCACCGCTTCGATAAACTAAATCCTCTTTTTTAGCGTGACCAATAGCAGTAATGCTTATAATCAACCCGCGTGTTGAAGAGGTCGTATCTCCACCCACCACATCAATATTATAAATTTTTGCCGCGGTTTTGATTCCGGCATAAAGTTCTTCAACAGCTTCTAGAGGAAATCGGTTTGAAAGTGCAATAGAAACAGTAATCTGTTTTGCCTCAGCATTCATGGCATACACATCAGAAAGGTTTACAACAACTGCTTTGTAGCCTAAATGTTTTAGTGGCATATAACTCAAATCAAAATGAACACCTTCAATTAGCAAGTCTGTAGTGACCACCTGGCATTTTCCTTTTTCATACAAAACGGCAGCATCATCACCCACGCCTTTTATGGTTGATGTGTGTGTTATTTTAAAATCTTTGGTGAGATGGTCAATTAAGCCAAATTCGCCTAGACTTGCAATATCTTTTATAGGTTTTGAGTTCTCTTTAGACATAGTTTTTCTTTGTGATGCAAAATTACAGTTTATTTGGAAAAAAGTCATAGAAGAAGCAATCAATCATAAAAATCAAGCTGTTGTAAAAGTATTTTAACAATTGTATAGGCAGAATTCATTTGAAAAAATTGTAGTATTGTACACTTATTAATAAAAAAATCTAAATTGTGAAAATCAAATTACTCTCCTTCCTACTTTTAAGCTGTGGCTTTATTTTTGCCCAAACCCCTTGTGTTAATGGTTTTGCCGGCCCTTATCCTTGTGAAGGATATGATTTACAAGCACATTTTGATTTGAACGTTTTCGGCGCAGACCGAGGCAATGATTCCTGGGGATGGACAGATCCTGATACCGGAAAGGAATATGCAATAATGTGTTTAGGTGACAGCACGGCTTTTATTGATATTTCAGATCCTGTAAATTCTGTTTATTTAGGAAAGCTTCCCACACACACAGACAATAGTACCTGGCGTGACGCTAAAGTCTATAACAACCACGTTTTTATTGTGAGTGAAGCATCAGATCATGGGATGCAGGTGTTTGATTTAACACGTTTACGCAATGTAAATAATCCGCCTCAAATCTTCAATCATGATGCACATTACAGTGGATTTGGAAGAGCTCACAACATTGTGATTAATGAAGAAAATGGATTTGCCTATGCCGTGGGAACACAGCAATTTAATGGTGGACCTTATATAGTGAATATTCAAGACCCAACGAATCCAACATTTGTATCGGGATATAGTGCAGACGATTATACTCATGATGCACAAGTAGTCATTTATACAGGTCCTGATCAAGACCACGTGGGCAAAGAATTATACATTGGCAGTAACGAAAATGAAATTGTCATTCTTGATGTTACCAATAAAAATAATGTTCAGTTTATAAGTTCTGTAGCTTATACTAACGTTGCATATTCTCACCAAGGGTGGTTTACTGAAGATCAACGTTTTTTCCTTTTAGGAGATGAAATTGATGAATTAAATTTTGGTTTTAACACCAGAACAATCGTTTTTGACTTTACAGACTTAGACAACCCATCTCAATCCTTTGATTATACAGGTCCCACCCCAGCTATAGACCATAACGGCTATGTAAACGGAGATAAATTTTACTTAGCAAACTACACTGCCGGAATGCGTGTTATTGATGTTTCAGATGTTGAAAATCAGAATATGACTGAGGTTGGTTTTTTTGATACGTATCCCTCATCTAACGATGTTGGTTTTGATGGAGCTTGGAGTGTTTATCCCTACTTTGCAAGTGGTAACATAGTAATAAGTGATATTAACAGAGGTTTTTTCCTAGTAAAAGACCCCAACTTTTTAGCAACTGAATCATTTTCAGACGAAAACTTTAGCTTGTTTCCAAACCCTGCAAATCACTATGTAACTATTCAATCTCAAAATACACCCATTGAAAAAATTCAAGTTATCAATACGTTGGGACAGCAGGTTTTATCAATTGAAAACAACAACACAATAAAAAGAACGATTGATATTAGTTCCTTGAACCCCGGAATGTATTTTCTAATTTTGAATTCAACGACCACAAAAAAATTAATCGTTAAATAAACATGTTTTTGCCCCGAAAAATCTTTTTAAAATCTGTTGTTGTTTGCTTTACAATGATTTTATTTTCTTGTAAAAGTGATGATGAAACTATTACAACAGACGACACTCCCCCTGCGGCCTTTACAGGAGAAATAGAATGGGCTAAAACCTTTGGTGGTTCTCTCGAAGACGATGCCAACTCAATCATTGAAACTCCAGATGGCGGTTTTGCTGTTTTGGGTTTTACTTTAAGCAACGACGGTGACATTACAGACAAAACAAGTACAGATGCAGATTTCTGGGTTTTTAAAACTGATTCAAATGGTGAGCTCCAATGGAGTAAAACCTACGGTGGTTCAGCAGACGATCGGGCAACAAGAATTATCAACACAAATGACGGTGGCTTTGCAGTTATTGGTTACACAAGAAGTAATGACGGCGATGTTTCTCATAATAACGGTTTTTATGACTTTTGGTTACTAAAATTAGACGCCTCCGGAAACCTGCAATGGGAAAAAAGCTATGGGTTTTCTGGAAACGATCAAGGGCAGGCCTTATTACAAACTACAGATGGGGGTTATTTTCTTACCGGGTTTATGGACTTTGACGGCAGAGCTGCTCAGCAACAATATGGAAACAAAACTGGAAATCGGCATGGTGTTGGCGAATTTTGGGGAATAAAAACAAATACCTCCGGCAATGAAGAATGGAACGCTTACTATGGCGGCACAAATAATGATAGGGCTTATGATGTTTTACAAACATCAGATGGCGGGTACATATTAGTTGGAAATTCTGAAAGTGATGATTTTGATATTACAAATCCAAGGGGGAGTTATGACTTTTGGGCGGTGAGAGTCGATGCCTCAGGAAATTTAGTATGGCAAAAAAATTATGGTGGCTCCGGCATTGAAATTGCCTATTCAATTACCAAAACTCAAGATAGTAATTATTTAATTTTAGGTGACACCCGAAGCTCAGACCAGCAAATTACAAACCCCAAGGGCAATGCTGATGCCTGGTTAATTAAAATTAATGACAGTGGCGATTTACTTTGGCAAAAAAGCTATGGCGGGTCTCAGTTTGACACAGGTAGAAATATCATCGAAAAACCCGATGGCAGCTTAATACTTTTTGGCACCTCAAGAAGTAATGACCAAGATGTAAGCAACAACTATGGGCAAAGCGATTTTTGGTTCGTATTGACAGACGCTATCGGAAATATAATTTTTGAAAAAAACTATGGTGGTAGTGGCCTTGATTTTGGCAACGCAAGCCTCCTGACTTCAACAGGAAGTATCGTCCTTGCCGGAAGTACAGAAAGTAGCGATTTTGATGTACCCAATAATCAAGGGTCAAAAGACGTTCTAATAATTAAACTCAAATAATTTTCCCTATGAAAAAGTTATCCTTATTACTTATATTTTCTTTTTTATTCATTGCTTGTGGCAGTGATGATAATAATGACACCCCTGCAGAAGTTGCTGTTAATTTACGGTTTTCACAAATTTTTGATGAACTCACTGTGACCTCTTTAAATTTATCAACCACCGTTTATGTGAATGAAATGAACCAAGAACTAAACATATCTAGACTTCGTTATTTACTATCGCGCCTTGAATTGACAAGTTCAAGTGGTGAGGCTTTTAGTGTTAGTCCCTATCATTTAGTGGATATTTCAAGAGCCGAAACACTAAATTTAAATACCAACGTGACAATTCCCGAAGGAGAATACACCCTTTCCTTTGTATATGGCTTTAATGAAGAAGACAACCAAGATGGTGCTTATTCAGACTTAAATTCTGTTTCCTGGAATTGGCCTCAAATGCTTGGTGGGGGTTATCATTTCTTACAAATGGACGGGCAATATAATGTAAATACCGAACCGGCCCCTTACAATTTTCACAACGGAACCGCACGAGTAAGTGAGGGCGTTTTTGAACAAAATTTTGTGGTATTTGATCTCCCCAATACACTCATTATAACTGAAAATTCAACAATCAACATTCAAATGAATATAGCTGAATGGTTTAGGAACCCAAACACTTGGGACTTGAATGTTTTAAACACCCCGCTAATGCCAAATTATGAAGCCCAAAAACTCATGCAACAAAATGCCGCTACTGTGTTCAGTGCTTCCATTGAATAAATTTTAACTTTGTTTAAAAAGCTAACATATTGTTTATTTTGTACATTGCTTTTTATATCTTGTACTAGAAGTGATGCTACTAAATATGTAGCAACGCCACTACCCCTTGAAGTACCTGAAATATTTTCTCAATACCTCATAGATCCAGTCATTCCGGCAAATAACCCTCAGACAGTGGAAGGTGTCGCATTAGGCAGAAAACTCTTTTTTGACCCCATCCTTTCCGGTAACGGAACACAAGCCTGCGCCGATTGCCACCGTCCACAAAATGCCTTTTCAGACCCGCGACAATTTAGTTTAGGAATTGACGGCATTGCTGGATTTAGAAACTCCATGCCGCTTCAAAACCTCGCTTGGAACTTCAATCAAAAATTTAATTGGGATGGGAGTGCTACTACCCTCGAAGATCAAATCTTTGAACCGGTTACCAGCCCCATTGAGATGAACAATACTTGGTCTCAGGCAGAAGCAAGTTTAAAAAATCACAGTGAATATCCACAACTTTTTAAAGAAGCTTTTAATGGAGCTACTATTGATTCTGTTTTGGTCACTAAAGCAATTGCTCAGTTTCTGCGTACCCTTATTTCAGGAAACTCCAGGTTTGACAGACACCTTTTAGGCGAAAACATTTTAACCCCACAAGAGCTTAACGGCATTAATGTATTTATGTCTGAAGAACTGGGAGACTGTTTTCATTGCCACGGAAATCCTTTCAATCCACTTTGGACAGACAATACCTTTCACAACAATGGTATGGATGAATCATTCACTGATTTGGGACTGGGAAATGTGACAGGCGATCCTCGTGACAATGGAAAATTTAAAGCACCTACACTTAGAAACCTTTCCTTTACCGCACCCTATATGCACGATGGTCGCTTTGCCACACTCGATGAAGTCATCAATCACTACAGCGAGGGACTTGTTTTTTCTGAAACAATTGACCCACTCATGAAAGCCGTTGCACAAGGAGGTGTGCAACTTTCTGAAGAAGACAAAGCAGATTTAAAAGCGTTTTTATTATCACTTTCAGACCCCGGGTTTGTCAACAATCCTGATTTTCAGAATTCAAACTAAATTTTTTTTCCAAACTCTGTAAGTCAAACTATTAATAAACACTGTAGATTCATCTAATTTTATAATTTATCTAACACAACAAGACGTTATATTATTTGTATATTTGCAACTCTATTTAGAACAAATCTATTTAAGATGATTAAAGTAAGCGATACTGCAAAAACGAAAATCTCCCAGCTTATGGCTGAGGAAGGTTTTAATGTCACAAACGACTTTGTGAGAGTGGGCGTAAAAAGTGGTGGTTGCTCAGGTTTGTCTTATGAATTGAAATTTGACAATTCATCCCGTGAAGAAGACAAAATTTTTGAAGACAATGCCGTGAAAATCATCATTGATAAAAAAAGCTTCTTATACCTGGTGGGCACCACTCTTGAATACAGTGGAGGCCTTAACGGAAAGGGCTTTGTTTTCAATAACCCAAATGCAAATAGAACCTGTGGTTGTGGAGAAAGTTTTTCGTTATAACGAAATAAAAAATTATGAGTAAATATACAGAAGACGATTTACAGAAAGAACTGGAAACCAAAGAATACAAATATGGTTTCTACACAGATATTAAATCTGACACTTTTCCTGTGGGTCTTAATGAAGAAGTAGTCATTGCGATTTCCAAAAAGAAAGAAGAACCTGAGTGGATGACTGAATGGCGTTTGGATTCCTTCAGATACTGGAAAGAAATGATTGAGCCTGAATGGGCAAACGTGCATTACCAAAAACCAGACTTTCAAGCAATTTCCTATTATTCTGCCCCCAACTCAAAGCCAAAATATGACAGCCTTGATGAGGTTGACCCTGAGCTTCTGGACACATTTAAAAGATTGGGTATTTCTCTTGACGAGCAAAAAAAATTGGCTGGTGTAGCTGTTGATATTGTGATGGATTCGGTTTCGGTTGCAACCACATTCAAAAAAACCCTTGCTGAAAAAGGAATTATTTTCTGCTCCATTTCTGAGGCTGTAAAAGAATACCCAGAACTCGTTAAAAAATATATCGGCACCGTTGTGCCCCAACGCGATAACTTTTATGCTGCGTTGAATTCGGCTGTGTTTAGTGATGGTTCTTTCTGTTATATTCCAAAAGGCGTAAAATGCCCAATGGAATTGTCAACCTATTTTAGAATCAATCAAGCCGGCACAGGGCAATTTGAACGCACGCTTGTTATTGCTGATGAAGGCAGTTATGTGAGTTATCTTGAAGGCTGTACAGCACCATCACGTGATGAAAATCAATTGCACGCCGCGGTGGTGGAACTCATAGCTTTAGACAATGCCGAAATTAAATACTCCACTGTTCAAAACTGGTACCCCGGAAACAAAGAAGGAAAAGGCGGCGTTTATAATTTTGTAACCAAAAGAGGCATTTGCGAGAAAAACGCCAAAATCTCTTGGACACAAGTAGAAACCGGTAGTGCCGTAACCTGGAAATACCCAAGCTGTGTTCTAAAAGGCGACAACTCTATAGGTGAGTTTTATTCCATCGCAGTAACTAATAATTTTCAGCAAGCAGATACAGGCACAAAAATGATTCACTTAGGGAAAAACACTCGAAGCACCATTATTTCTAAAGGAATATCAGCCGGACATTCGCAAAATTCCTATCGTGGATTGGTGCAAATAAGTCCGCGTGCAGAAAACGCTCGCAACTTTTCACAATGTGACTCCTTATTGATGGGAAATAAATGTGGCGCACACACGTTCCCTTACATTGAAGTAAAAAATAAAACCGCTAAAATTGAACACGAAGCCACGACTTCAAAAATTGGTGAAGACCAGATTTTCTATTGCAATCAGCGTGGTATAGATACAGAGAAAGCGATTGCCCTGATTGTTAACGGTTTCAGTAAAGAAGTGCTAAACAAATTGCCAATGGAGTTTGCCGTAGAAGCTCAAAAATTATTAGAAATCAGCCTAGAAGGCTCAGTAGGATAAAAAACACTTAATTTTAAAATAAATGAAAAATATTATTATTGTATTTAGTTTATTAGTGGCTTTTACAAGTTGTAAAAACAACGAGGAGTCATCAGCAGAGGTTCAGGAAATCAAAGCAGAATTTATTTATCTTGATGATGCTGCAGTTCTTAAGGGTTCTGATTTTATTTACGGAGTAAAAATAGATGACAAGGCAAAAGAGCTTGCAGAAAGAGTTAATCCAATCAAAAAAGAAGAATTTGATATGGTGCCCGTCGTCATAAAGGGAATAATAAACAAAAAAGAAGAAGGTGAAGAAGGTTGGGAAGAAATTGTAACAATTAAAGAAATTGTAACGGTAAGCAACAGGCCTTCACAACCCGACGTAAAACTAGAATAGAAAGAAATATGTTACAAATCAAAAATTTACACGCTGGTGTAGAAGAAACAGATATTTTAAAAGGCATTAACCTTGAGGTTAAAGCGGGTGAGGTACATGCAATTATGGGTCCAAACGGTTCCGGAAAAAGTACCCTCGCCTCTGTGATTGCAGGAAAAGAAGAATTTGAAGTTACTAAAGGAGACATACTTTTTGAAACTGAAAATATAGCAGAACTCGCTCCAGAGGAGCGAGCACACAAAGGTATCTTTCTTTCATTTCAATATCCGGTTGAAATTCCTGGTGTTTCTGTAACCAATTTCATCAAAACGGCAATCAACGAAAACCGAAAAGCAAAAGGTCTTGAAGATATGCCGGCCAATGAAATGCTGAAAATGATCAGGGAAAAAGCAGAAATGTTTGAAATGGACAGAAAGTTTTTGTCTCGCTCGTTAAACGAAGGCTTTTCAGGTGGTGAGAAAAAACGAAATGAAATTTTCCAATTGGCAATGCTTGACCCAAAACTGGCCATCCTTGATGAAACAGATTCAGGACTCGATATCGATGCACTTAGAGTTGTAGCAAACGGCGTCAACAAATTGAAAAGTGAAAAAAACGCCATCGTTGTCATCACACATTATCAAAGACTCCTTGACCACATCGTCCCAGATTTTGTACACGTGCTCATGGACGGTAAAATCGTAAAAACAGGTGCCAAAGAACTCGCTTATGAGCTGGAAGAGCGAGGCTATGACTGGATAAAAGAAGAGGCGAAAGCTGTTTAAATGTTTTTGGTTTTTAGTTTACTTATTAACCATCAACTTTTAACCATTAACTAAAATCAAAAATGAGCTTAAAAGATAAATTAGTATCCTCCTACCTTGCATTTGAAGACTATATCGATGCAGATTCTCACATACATGAGATTCGCAACAAAGCGATTAAGACTTTTGAAAACTCTGGGTTTCCCACTAAAAAAGAGGAAGCCTGGAAATACACTTCATTAAATGCAATTACAAAAGAAGACTACTGCATTTTCCCAAAAAAGGAAAATACTGTTGAATTCAAGGAAGTAAAAAAATATTTTTTACACGAAATTGACACCTATAAAATCGTATTCATAGATGGCGTTTATAATTCGTTTCTCTCTGAAACCACGCATGATAAAGTGGATGTTTGCCTGATGTCTTCGGCGTTGAGCAAGCCGAAATACAAAGCTGTTATTGAGAACTATTTTAATAAAGTGGCAAAAGATGACAGTCTCACTTCTCTCAATACCGCTTTCGCAAAAGAAGGAGCTTACATTTTCATTCCAAAACACCGTGAAGTTGAGAAACCCATCGAAATCATCAACTTTGCCACCGGAAATGAAGCTTCACTTTTATTACAACCTAGAAATTTAATTGTAGCCGAAGAAAACGCTCATGTTCAAATTATTGAACGTCACCAGAGCCTAACTGAAAACCCAGTATTTTCAAACGCAGTTACTGAAATATATGCTGAAAAAAACAGCTCTGTTGATTATTATAAAGTACAAAACGATATCCATTCAGCCTCGTTGATTGACAACACTTTTATTTCACAAAAAGACGGAAGCAATGTGAGTGTCCACACCTTCTCATTTGGCGGAAAATTAATAAGAAACAATTTAAATTTTTACCAAAAAGGGGAACGTGTCAATTCCACTTTAAAAGGAATTACAATAATAGAAGACAAACAACATGTTGACCACAGCACACTTGTAAACCACATCGAGCCAAACTGTGAAAGCCATCAGGACTACAAAGGTATCTATGCCGGAAACTCTACAGGCGTGTTTAACGGAAGAATTATCGTAGAAAAAGAAGCACAAAAAACCGATGCCTTTCAGCAAAATAACAACATACTCATTGATGATAAAGCCACCATCAATTCAAAACCACAGCTTGAGATTTTTGCAGACGATGTAAAATGCTCACACGGTTGCACCATAGGACAGCTAGATGAAGAGGCGATGTTTTACCTTCAGACAAGAGGAATAAGAAAAAAAGAAGCACAAGCTTTATTGATGTATGCATTTGCAAGCAATGTTCTTGAAAGTGTTAAAATACCCGAATTAAAAGCCCGTATCACCAAACTCATCGCTAAAAAAATTGGTGTAAACTTAGGCTTTAACCTGTAATACTGTTTTCTTCATTATAACAAAAATAACTAGTATGAAAACGGATAGTATAAACATCACATTTGAAGTAGAAAAAACAAGAAAAGACTTTCCCATACTTACCAGAAAAGTCAATGGATATCCATTGATTTATCTAGACAATGCTGCTACCTCTCAAAAACCACAAGTTGTTATCGATGCCTTGGTTGACTACTATTCAAATTACAATGCAAACATACACCGTGGCGTTCACAGTCTTTCACAAGAAGCCACCGATGCTTATGAGCAGGCAAGAGAAAAAATAAGGACACATTTTAATATAAAAAAGTCGAGAGAAGTCATTTTCACTTCGGGAACCACACACGCTATTAATATTGTTGCCTCAGGTTTCAGAACTATTTTACATAAAGGAGATGAACTCATAGTTTCAGCCCTGGAACATCATTCAAATATTGTTCCCTGGCAAATGTTATGTGAAGAAACAGGAGCCATTTTGAGAGTTCTTCCAATGAATGAGCAAGGTGATCTGGACCTTATTGAATATGTAAACCTGTTATCAAACAAAACAAAACTGGTTTTTGTCAATCATATTTCAAACGCATTGGGCACTATAAATCCCATTCAAGAAATTATTGAAAAGGCACACAAAGTGGGTGCTGCAGTTTTAATAGACGGCGCTCAGGCTTGTGCACACATCAAACCCGATTTACAAGCCCTCAATGCAGACTTCTACACCTGTTCTGCCCATAAAATGTGCGGCCCCACGGGTGTGGGTATCCTTTACGGAAAAGAGGCTTGGCTTGCTAAATTACCCCCATACCAGGGGGGCGGTGAAATGATCAAGGAAGTTACCTTTGAAAAAACAACTTATGCTGAACTTCCCCATAAATTTGAAGCAGGAACACCAAACATCGCAGACGGAATTGCTTTTGGTGTAGCACTTGACTATTTAAATGCTATTGGTTTTGATGCCATAGCAAAATATGAAAATCAACTGCTTAAGTATGCGACAGAAAAATTACTGGAAATTGAAGGATTAAAAATTTATGGTACTTCAGAACATAAAACCTCAGTGATTTCATTTAATATAGAAGGGATACACCCTTATGACATTGGCACAATCCTTGACAAACTTGGTATAGCCTTGCGCACGGGTCACCATTGTGCACAACCCATCATGGATTTTTACAAAATACCGGGAACGGTAAGAGCTTCATTTGCTTTTTACAATACATTTCACGAAATTGATGTTCTTGTAGAAGCAATAAAAAAAGCAAAACAAATGCTAACTTAAAACCAAGACCATTATGAAACCAATCTTTTCAATTTTAGTTTGCTCAGTATTATTTTTATCCACCTCTTGTGATGAAACCCAAAAAGTAATCAACACCGCCAGCAACGTGCAATTAAACGGAAACTACACCATTAACTCAGTTAATGAAAAAAGCTACACGTCAAAAGGACTTGTATTGACTTTTGACGCCCTAAATAAATCTGTAAATTCCACAACTGAGTGTAACAATCTATTTGGCACTTACACCATTGATTTGTATGCTTTGAATTTTAGCCCTTTGGCAAGCACAAAAATGTATTGTGAAGGTAAAATGGAAGCAGAAGAAGAAATAGGAAAAGCTTTAGAACAAACCGGCTCATACACCATTGAAAATGGTGTTCTTAAATTATATTCAAAAAATGATAGAAGCCTTTTGCTCACTGCAACTAAAGTGAGAGAAACTAGTGAAAACTAAAATAGGTATTAATGGAGAATTGAACCGTTATCTTTAGTCTTAATGAAAATTAAAGAAATTCAAGAAGAAATTATTGACGAGTTTGCATTTTTTGATGACTGGATGCAGCGCTATGAACATATGATTTCCTTAGGAAAATCATTACCACTCATTGATGATGCAAACAAAACAGATGATTACCTCATCAAAGGCTGTCAGTCCAAAGTTTGGGTATTCCCTGAATTTAATGACGGTAAAGTTTTATTTACGGCAGACAGTGATGCTATTATTACCAAAGGAATAGTTGCTCTATTACTAAGGGTATTTTCAAACCAAACACCCGAAGACATCTTAAATGCAGACACCACATTTATTGATGAAATTGGACTGAAAGAACACCTATCACCCACCAGAGCAAACGGATTAGTGTCTATGATTAAGCAACTAAAAATGTATGCACTTGCTTATCAGTCACAATTAAATTAAAATAGTATGGAAACAGAAGAAAAAATAGATACCGCAGAACTTGGTGAAAAAATCGTCAAAGTTTTAAAGACCATTTACGACCCTGAAATCCCGGTTGACATTTATGAACTGGGCCTCATTTATGATGTATTTGTCAATGAAGACTATGAAGTAAAAATCATTATGACGCTCACAACGCCCAACTGTCCCGTGGCAGAAAGTATGCCTCAGGAGGTAAAAGTTAAAGTGGCTTCATTAAAAATGGTCAAAGATGCCGAAGTAGAACTCACTTTTGACCCACCCTGGTCACAGGAACTAATGAGTGAAGAAGCCAAACTGGAACTGGGAATGCTTTAAAACATCCTGTTTTATGGAAGAAATCATCAATAAAGTTGCCAACAGTAAATTAAAAACCCTAAACCTTGAAGATTTCTATCAAGAAGGTGAAAGGGTTGTATTTGATATTTCAGAATGGTTGTATCAAGGAATTGTATTGAAAGAAAAAGACTTTCGCGAAAACGCAAAAAAACACAATTGGAGTCAATATCAAAATTGTTTTGTTGCCCTAACGTGCAGTACAGATGCCATTGTTCCAGGCTGGGCTTATTTGCTGATTACAAGTTATTTAACTCCTTTTTCAAAGAAAGTAATCGTTGGTGATTTAACAACTCTTGAAACAATATTGTTTGCTGAAACCCTTCAAAATGAAGATTTTTCTATATACTCAAACCTTCCTGTTATTATCAAAGGCTGTTCAAACAAGCCGGTTCCTGAAAATGCCTTTGTACTTTTGCTTCAAAAACTTCAACCCATTGTAAAAAGCCTTTTTTATGGGGAGGCTTGTTCAAGTGTTCCACTTTATAAACATAAATAGTGACTTAGAGTTTAAGATTTTTTCACCTTGAAATTTACATTTTAAAATTTGTTTTACATTTGCACTCAATTTTTAAACTAACAGACATGAAAAAATCCATTTTACTACTTATATTTTTAGTATTAAGTACTGTTGTGTTCTCACAAGAAGAGGAAGAAGCTCCAAAAGAGGGTTGGTCTCGTTCAGGAAACCTATCATTATTATTCAACCAGTCTGCATTTAATGCAGAATGGACTGGTGGAGGTTCTTCAAATATCGCAGGTAATGTCGCAGTTACTTATGATGCAAATTATAAAAAAGGTAAAGTATCTTGGGACAATCGTTTTACAGGAGATTATGGGTTGACAAAAATCAAAGGAGATGACTTTGAACGAAAAACCAATGACCGCTTAGAATTGAACTCTGTTTTGGGTTACCAAATTAAAGAAAGCTTTTGGTCTTATTCCTTTTTTGCAAATTTTAAAACCCAGTTTGCAAAAGGTTATGAGTTTAATGAGGATACCAATCCTGTCACTCGGTTTGAAACCACACGTTTTATGTCACCCGGCTATTTACAATTTGGCCCGGGTATGCTCTGGAAAAAATCAGATAACTTAAAGGTAAATATCGCTCCCGCAACCTCTCGACTCATTTTTGCCAACAGTAAGTTTACAGATGTGGGTGATGACCCAATTGCGATTGAGGCTTTCAATCAAAATCCTTACTTTGGTGTAGAAGCCAATAAGACGATGCGTTTTGAGTTTGGTGCTTCTGTCTCTGCCTATGCAAAATTTGACCTTATAGAAAATGTCTCGATGGAAAATGTCTTGAATTTGTATTCAAACTATCTGGAAGACCCACAAAATGTGGATATTGATTATACTATGAATCTTGTGATGAAAATTAACAAATTCCTCTCAGCCAATGTGGTGTTTCAGGCAATCTATGATGACAACGCTGTTAAAGGATTTCAAATTAGAGAAGTCTTTGGATTGGGTGTCAACTTTGGACTTTAACTATAAATCAAATAAACGATTAAAAGGTTGTCAAATGGCAGCCTTTTTTT
>DAINOA010000046.1:0-821 GCA_036735625.1 Planktosalinus sp.
TCCAAATGGCGATCCGATCGAAGATGAAGACGATGAGACCATCACGGCCAATCAGACCCCATCAATAACGATAGTTAAGAGCGCAGACCCAAGTACTTACAGTGCAGCGGGCGATGTGATTACCTATACGTTGACAGTAACCAACACGGGTAACGTCACCTTAACAGATGTAGAAGTGAACGACCCCTTAACCGGATTTAACACAACGATAGCCGAATTGCTACCCGGTCAGGTAGAAGAGTTCACCACGCAATACACCATTACGCAAGCAGATGTAGATAACGGAAGTGTATTGAACGTAGCCACCGCGAGCGGCACCGATCCAAATGGCGATCCGATCGAAGATGAAGACGATGAGACCATCACGGCCAATCAGGATCCGTCTATTGCAATTGTAAAGACATTTAAAATCGAAGGAGATGACCCGTGTACTGTTGTAGGAGGTCTAATTACTTATAGAATGTTTGTTACTAATACAGGGAATGTAACCTTAAGTAATGTTGTTGTAACAGATCCATTATTGGGAGGTGTTGTTCCAGGTCCCATACTTGGAGATTCAAACAATAACGGACTTTTAGATTTAAATGAAGAATGGGTTTATACAGGGACTTATATAATTACCCAAGCAGATATTGATGCCGGTGAAATAGTTAACCAAGCTACAGTTACTGCAGAAGCTCCTAATGGAGATGAAGTAAGTGATCTATCAGGAACTGCTGTAGATAATGATGATCCAACAATTACGGAGCTTTGTCAAGAACCAATTATAGCCATTGTTAAAGAAGGCGAGTTCACCGGTCAGGGCGACTGTACGGTAGTAG
>DAINOA010000046.1:921-15131 GCA_036735625.1 Planktosalinus sp.
AGGCACCACGATAGAGAATGACGAGCCCACTGTAGTTGAGTTATGTCAGGATGCACAGATAGCCATTGTTAAAGAAGGCGAGTTCACCGGTCAGGGCGACTGTACGGTAGTAGGCGATGAGATTGTTTACACCTTCACAGTAACCAATGAAGGGAACGTCACTTTAAGCAATGTAGAAGTAACCGATCCTTTAGTGGGCTTATCAGCCATCACTTTTGTAGGCGGAGACACCAACAACGACGGCAACTTAGATATCGATGAAGTATGGGTATACACAGCGACTTACGCAGTAACCCAGGCCGACATTGATGCAGGTGAAGTAGTGAACCAGGCAACTGCTACAGCCGATGCTCCAAACGGAGATCAGGTAAGCGACTTGTCAGGCACCACGATAGAGAATGACGAGCCCACTGTAGTTGAGTTATGTCAGGATGCAAAAATTGCACTAGTGAAGAGCGGTATATTTAATGGTGAAGGTGAATGTGCGGAAGTTGGTGATACTATCACTTACACTTTTGAGGTAAGTAATCAAGGAAATGTTCCATTAAGTGATATTGTTTTAAGTGACCCATTGTTTGAAGATCCTAACCCACTGGTGGACATTGAATTTGTTGATGGTGATACAAACAATAATGGTTTACTTGATGTTGATGAATTATGGATATATACTGCAACTTATGTAATCACTCAAGAAGACATTGATGCAGGTGAAGTAATTAACCAAGCATTTGTTGAAGGATTGGATCCTAATGGAATACCTGCAAGTGATGTATCAGGAACTGCAATAGATAATGACGAGCCAACAATAGTTGAGTTATGTCAGCTGATGGGAATCGCTCTTGAAAAAGTGGGTGTATGGGATGACAACAATGGAGATGGTTCAGCACAAGTAGGAGAGACCATCACTTATGCCTTTACTGTTTACAATACAGGAACAGTAACACTGTATAATATCACGATTGATGACCCGCTTGTAACGGTTCAAGGAGGCCCAATTGCAAGCTTAGCTCCGGGCGAGTCAGATAGTACAACATTTACTGCTGTATATGTGATTACTCAAGAAGATCTTGATGCAGGTGAAGTGGTGAATCAAGCTACAGTATTTGCTGAAGATATCAATGGGAACACTATCGAGGATTTATCAGATGATCCTAACGATTTAACAAATATAGATATCAATGGTAACGGAAACCCTGATGACCCTACTGTGGTAGTATTACCACAGGTTGAACCCGCTTGTGAATATATTATTTACAATTATGTAACTCCAAATGGAGACGGTAAGAATGATTACTTTAGAATAGACTGTATCGAGGATTATCCAAATAATAATGTTCAAATATTTAACAGATGGGGTATTCTAGTCTTCGAAACTGATGGATATAGTAATGAAACTAACGACTTTAGAGGAGTTTCTGAAGGTAGGGTAACAGTGAAGCAGGATGACTTACTCCCCACCGGTACCTATTTCTATATCATCAGATTCTCAGGAGATGAAAATCCAGGGAAAAACAGTTATTCAGGATATTTATACTTAAACAGATAAAAAAGACACTGCGGTGTTTATACGCCGCAGTGTTATTCATTAAATAGAAAATACAATGAAAAAAAGTTACATAGCAATAATAGGCTCAATTTTATTTGGGAGTATATTTACAAGTTCTGCTCAGCAAGACCCTCAGTACACCCAATATATGTACAACACTCAGGTGGTGAACCCTGCTTATGCTGGTTCGCGAGAGTCCCTTAGCATAGGTGGATTATACAGGTCACAATGGGTTGGTCTTGATGGAGCCCCTAAAACTTTCACATTATCTGGTCATTCACCCTTGGGATTCAGTAATTTAGGTTTAGGTCTTTCATTAGTGAGAGATGAGATTGGACCTTCTACTGAAACTTGGGCAAATGTAGATGTTTCATACACCATACAGACTTCAGATATTGGAAAATTAGCATTCGGAATAAAAACGGGAGCCAGTTTTCTGAATATAAATTACAATGAATTAACTATTGCAGATCCTAATGATATTCCTGAAAGCAATATTGATAACAAAGTTAATTTTCAAATTGGAGCCGGAGCTTTTTATTACACAGATCGTTTCTATGTAGGACTTTCAGTACCAAATTTTGTAGAATCAACTCATTTTGATGAAGCTAGCATTGAAAATTCAAATTTAAATGCTGTTGGAAAAGAAAGGTTGCATTATTTTTTAATTGCAGGCCATGTTTTTGATTTATCTGAAAATGTCAAGTTTAAACCGGCAGTAATGGGTAAATTAGTTACAGGATCGCCATTGCAAGCAGATGCCTCTGCAAACTTTATGTTCTATGACAAGTTTGTATTAGGAGGAGCTTATCGTTGGAGTGCAGCTTGGAGCGCAATGGTAGGATTTCAAATGACAGATGAATTGTTTCTTGGCTTTGGTTATGACAGAGAAACCACAGATTTGACTAAATTTAACGATGGGTCATTTGAGGTCTTCTTGCGATTTGAATTATTTAAGAAACCGGAACGCATTTTATCACCTAGATTCTTCTAACCCAGAAAACTGTAAAAGATGAGAATAATATATAAAATTAGCTTGGTATTTTTAGTGATATTTTTAAGCACTCAAATCAGCTATGGACAAAGAACACAATTAAAGAAGGCAGAAAAGGCTTATGATGAATATGCTTATATTGATGCCCAAGAAATTTATTTAAAAGTAATTTCAGATGGATATCGTTCTGCACAGATATTAAAGCGACTTGGAAATACATACTATTTTAATGCAGACTATCCCAATGCAGCTAAATGGTATCAAGAATTGATAAAAGATTTTCCTGAAGAAACAGAATCTGAATATTACTTTAGAGCTGCTCAAAGTTTAAAGAGTACTGGTGATTACAAAAGGTCTGATGAATTGATGGATACTTTTGCTACAAAAGGAGGACTCACTCGAGTGATTCAAAACTACAAAGACAATCAGGATTATTTGAGTGCTATTCAAAGCAAGTCAGACCGTTATGTGTTAGAGTCGGTAGCAATCAATACTTCCAATTCAGATTTTGGACCTTCGTTTTATGGTAGTGATAAAATTATTTTTGCTTCAGCGATGGATACTGTTGTTGATGGAAAATTAAGATTACACGATTGGAACAACCAGCCGTTTTTGAATTTGTATATGTCAGACAGGAATGAAGATGGGAAACTTTCAAATACAACCAAGCTAACTGGCGACATTAATACTCAGTTTCACGAGTCATCAGCTGTATTCACCGAAGACGGAAATACAGTATATTTCACAAGAAATAATTATGTAGAAGGTAAAAAAAGAAGAGATAGCGAGCGTAACATACGTTTAAAAATATTTAAGGCTACAAAACTTGGAGACAATTTTTGGGCGAATGTTCAGGAGCTTCCATTCAACAGTGATGACTATTCTGTTGCACACCCGGCATTGAGTCCAGATGGAAAGCGACTTTATTTTTCTTCAGATATGCCCGGCACAAATGGGATGTCAGATTTGTGGTATGTTGATATATTGGGGGGCGACTCCTATGGCACACCGGTAAATCTGGGTACAGATATCAATACAGAAGCCAGAGAGAACTTTCCTTTTATAAGTAAGAATAATGTACTTTACTTTTCAACAGATGGCAGAGCCGGTCTTGGAGGATTGGATATATATCATACAACTCTGGATGAGAACGGACTTCCCACAGAAATAGAAGCACTGGGAGCGCCAGTGAATAGTAGTAAGGATGATTTTGGATTTATTATAGATGAAGAAAGAAATTTAGGGTATTTATCCTCAAACAGAGATGGTGCATCAGGTAGTGTGGGCGATGATATTTATCTGGTAATGCGCATTTGTGAGATTACAGTTTCAGGGCTTGTCACAGATATTGATACCGGTGAATTATTACCCGGCTCTATTGTAATAGTCTTTGATGAAGACAATAATGAGGTAGCAACAATGACCGTTGGTTCAAATGCACGTTATAACTTTGACCTGGAATGTGATAAACAATACACGGTAAGAGGAGCAAAACAAGGATATGAGCCTACAGAAAAAGTGATTAGCACGCCCAATGAATCATCAACAATAGATTTACCTCTTGAATTGAAATCAAGCGATCCATGTCCTCCAAATGACTTAGGATGCAGATTAGCCTTGCAACCCATCTATTTTGACTTTGACAGATACAACATTCGTCCAGATGCTGCCATTGAACTTGCAAAAATATTGGCAGCGATGCGTGAGTATCCAGAGTTGATTATACACATAGAATCACATACAGACAGTAGAGGAAGTAAAGCATATAATGAACTCCTTTCAGAGCGAAGAGCACAATCAACCCTTGAGTGGTTAGTTAGTAAAGGAATTAGCAGAGACCGTTTGAGTGCGAAAGGGTATGGTGAAAACCGTTTGATTAATGAATGTGCAGATGGAGTTCAATGTACCGAAGAGGCACATCAACTCAACAGACGTTCTATGTTTATTATACAAAATTAAGTGAATAGTTAAGTTTAAGTTTTAAGTTAGATTTTTAAGCGTCTCATACTGATAAAATTCAGTTAATGAGACGCTTTTTTTGTTAAAACTAGTTCCGATTTTGTATTTTTGAGAAAAAGAATTTGCTATGCCTGAAGAAATGGTCATCCTTGTCAATGAAAAGGATGAAAAAATAGGTTTGATGCCCAAACAGGAAGCTCACGAAAAAGCTCAGCTGCACCGTGCCTTTTCAGTTTTTGTTTTTAATGACAAGAATGAATTGATGTTGCAGCAACGGGCATTAGACAAGTATCACTCACCCGGTTTATGGACAAACACCTGTTGTAGTCATCAGCGGGATGGAGAAAGTAACATCGCAGCAGGTAAACGTCGTTTACAAGAAGAAATGGGCTTTGTTACAGACCTTAAAGAAAGCATTTCATTCATCTACAAAGCACCTTTTGACAATGGATTGACAGAACATGAATTTGATCATATACTCACAGGTTATTTTAACGAAAAGCCCACTCCAAATCCCGCCGAAGTATCAAACTGGAAATGGATGTCAATCCCGGAAATCAAGAAAGATATTACTTCAAACCCTCAAAGTTACACAGCCTGGTTTAAAATTATTTTTGACAAATACCAAGAACACATTTAAATATGGCACTAACCGTTTATAGAAAAGCCCATTTCAATGCTGCACACCGCCTTTACCGAAAAGACTGGAGTGAAGAGAAAAACAATGCCGTTTTTGGAAAATGTAACAACCCAAACTTTCACGGTCATAATTATGACCTCATTGTGGGGCTTAGCGGCGAAATCGACCCCGAAACCGGTTATTTAATTGATTTGAAAATTCTTAAAGACCTCATCTTTCAAGAAGTTGAAAAACCCTTTGACCACAAAAACCTAAATCTTGATGTGCCGGAATTTAAAAACCTAAATCCTACTGTTGAAAATATTGCAGTTGTCATTTGGAACAAACTTAGAAAAAAGCTTGACAAAAAATACAAGATAGAGGTGACTCTCTATGAAACACCCAGAAATTACGTAACTTATACAGGAGAATAAAGATGGGCTTAACTATTGGAGACACCATTCCCAATTTTAAATTGACAGACCAAAATGGAGACATATTTGATAGTTTTTCTATAAAAGGGAAAAAAAAACTTGTCATCTATTTCTATCCAAAAAACTTCACACCTGGTTGTACCAAAGAGGCCTGTAGTTTTCGCGACAGCTATGCAGATTTTGAAGAACTAGGAGCAACAGTTATTGGTATTAGTTCAGACTCTAAAAAATCTCACGAGCGATTTTCTAAAAAATACAACTTACCTTTTACCTTACTCTCTGATGAAACAGGAAAAGTAAAGAAAAAATTTGGCGTTAAAAATGACCTTTTTGGCCTTCTTCCCGGAAGGGAAACCTATGTAGTGGGACAAGACGGGAAAGTGCTTTATGTATTCAATTCAATGAACGCTACACGGCATATTAAAAAGGCACTTGCCGTTTTAAGGGAATCAAATTAAATTTATGAATTCACTAGACTATCCTATTAAATTTCAACCCATTTTAAAAGAAAAAGTTTGGGGAGGAACCAAGTTAATGAAACTTCTCAAAAAAGACTCATTTGCCTCTAATGTTGGTGAAAGCTGGGAAATTTCAGGTGTTGAAAATGATATTTCGATAGTTGCAAACGGAGTTCTAAAAGGTCAATCACTCTCAAATCTTGTTGAAAATTATAAAGAGACTTTGATGGGGCATCACGTCTATCAACAATTTGAGAATATATTTCCGCTTTTATTTAAATTTATTGATGCCAAAGAAGCCCTTTCGGTTCAATTGCATCCAGATGATTTGTTGGCAAAAAAGCGCCATAATTCTTTCGGTAAAACCGAAATGTGGTACATCGTTCAAAATGACAATCATGCCGAATTAATCATTGGCTTCAACAAAAAAATATCAAAAAACAAGTTGGTTGACCATATTGAAAAAGGTACTATTGAATCGATTCTTCACCATCAAAAAATAAAAAAAGGAGATGCATTTTACATCACTCCGGGTCTTGTTCACGCAATTGGGGCAGGAACCTTGCTTGCAGAAATTCAACAAACCTCAGATGTTACTTATCGCATTTATGACTGGAACAGACCCGATACAAATGGACAACTGAGAGAGCTTCACAATGATCTTGCAATTGATGCAATAGATTTTGAATCTAATACAAACAAGCGATTTATATGTAGTAAAGGTTCCGATGAGTCTTTAGTTACCTCTCCTTACTTTTCAGCTAGTGTCTTTAATACTAAGGATACTCCTATTAGAAATTTATCAAAAATTGACTCCTTTGTAGTCTATATGTGTGTGGAAGGAAATACAATTATTTCAATAAATAACAATAGTGAAAAATTTCTAATGGGAGAGACTGTTTTAATTCCTGCCAATGCTAAAGCGGTTCATTTTCAGGAAGATTCAGCGAAAGTTTTAGAGGTTTTTGTTCCATAAAGTTAATTAAAAGAGTATTTTTGCAGCCAAATAAAAATAATTATGGCAAGCGTAAAAAATTTAAAGAAAGATATCAACTATGTACTAGGTGACATCATAGAAGCAGTGTATGTTTGGGAATTAACAAATTCAGATAAGGATACAAAAAAATCTGAAGGAATCATCGATGAGGCTATTGCAGTTTTTGATGAATTGGTTGAAAAAGTAAACCAAAAAGATGTTGAAAATAAAAAGAAACATTTTAAAGCAATCAATAACGAACTTGAGGAAAAAGCTTCAAAACTTATCGAAAAAGTAAACAAACTTTAATTCACTTCAATTTGGAATATAAAATTCCCTCCACAAATATAGTTTTGGAGGGAATTTTTTTATTCATTTGTTTCTAATGCCTTTCTTTCTTCAATGTATTTTTCTAATTGTTTGCCATATATTGATTCTTTTACCTTTGGAGTAAGTTTATTAAAAATAGTATCGAGATATTTTACATTGGCATCATAAATTTCGCTTAAAGCCAAATAAGGAGCCACTTCATAGTCATTGTGATTAAGTGCAAAGTTTATAGTAGCCATATATTTGCTTTTTAGGAGTGATTCATAACGTTGATTGATTTCAATTTTTTTGGCTTCATTGTCATCTTTATCAGCTTGAAAATTTTCTGCAAAAAGTTCGATATTTTTGTCATTGTATCGCTGCATTAGTTTTTGATAATCTTCAAGTTTTTTTTGGTTGTTTGAACCGCTTATTTGAGCACTCCTTTCAAAGTCATTTAGGGTGCTATTTATTATCATTACACCCGGTTCTGCAAAAAAAGCGATACCGTCTTCTATAGGAACGCCATCAGTTTTTCTTAAAAAAAGATAGAGCATTTCAGGACTTTGTAATTGCAATGAAAAAGAGAAATCCTCCTTTCCACTTATAACAAGTGAATCTATAGTATTTAAAAGAGAGTCTTCAACTTTCTCAAGATAAAGAACACCTTTTTTAAGACCATGGATTTTTCCTGTAATGGTAGTGTTATTTACTTCATTTTTTGCGCAAGCGCAACACAATAATACTATTGCAAAAGCAATGAATGTCAATCTCATAATTTATGATTTTCAAAAGACTGCAAATATCTTTTATTTAAGCTATACAGCGAAAGTTTTTTAAAATATTTAAGATGAATTAACCTACAGTATAGTAAGTGGGTGCGCCGGGCCCCACAGGCATTTCTAAAACAAACACCCACAGGTAAAACAAAAGCATCCAGCCAAGATAAAACAGAATACTGTAAGGCAGCATCATACTGATGATTGTTCCGATTCCGATATCTTTTTTATATTTTGCCGCAAAGGCGAGTATCAAGCCAAAGTAACTCATCATAGGAGTCACAATATTTGTTACAGAATCACCAATGCGGTAAGCGGCTTGTATCACCTCGGGGCTGTAACCCACATACATTAACATAGGCACAAAAATGGGGGCTGTCACCGCCCATTGTGCAGAAGCAGATCCCAGCATCAAGTTGACCATTGCAGAAACCGCAATAAAGCCAATAAATACTTCAGGGCCGGTAAATCCTATTGTGTTTAAAAACTCAGCACCTTTTACAGCAAATATTTGACCCAAATTACTCCAGCCAAAAAAGGCTACAAACTGAGCCGCAAAAAAGACGATAACGATATAAAGTCCCAGCGTTGACATAGCGTTTGCCATACCTTCAATTACCCCTTTTTCTCCTTTCATACTTCCGGTAATTTTTCCGTACACAAATCCCGGGATTAAGAAAAACACAAAAATAAATGTCACAATTCCTCTGAAAAATGGCGAATTTAAAATATCGCCTGTTTCAGGATTGCGCAACACACCGCTTTCGGGAACTATGGTAAGAGCCAGTAAAGCAATAATACCTAACACCACAAGACCGGTGATTTTTAATCCTTTTATTTCCTGAGGAGTTAAAGGATTCATCATAGACTGGTCTGATAAATCTTCTGAGGCTTCTTTGACATTGTATTTACCTAGTTTTGGCTCCACAATATAAAGCGTCACAAATGTTCCAACGATTGTTATTAAAAAGGTGCTGATAAACATAAAATACCAGTTTACTGCAGCATGAACCTCATATTCCGGGTCAATCAAATTGGCTGCTTCCTGAGTCAGCCCCGCTAATAATGGATCAATAGTGCCAATAAATAAATTAGCACTATAGCCGCCGGAAACACAAGCAAAAGCACACGCAAGGCCGGCAAGTGGATGCCTGCCCATGGAGTGAAAAATCACTGCTGCCAGAGGTACTAAAACCACATAACCCATCTCTGAAGCTGTGTTTGAAATCACTGCAGCAAAACAAATCGCAATGGTAACCAGGTTTTTTGGGTTGATAACAAAATTGACAGGTTTCATTAAGAATGCCCCAACTCCTTTACCTGCAGGAAGTGGTTTAAAAGATGCTGCTTTTAAAACCAACCCTCTTATGCAAGCTGTAATCAATCCGGAACGTTCTGCGACACCCACACCCAGTAAAGCAACAAGAACTACTCCCAAAGGAGCAAAACTTGTAAAATTGGTTACTAAGCCAGAAACAATTCTTCTAAGCCCTTCACCGTTTAATAAACTTACTGGTTCTATAACTCCGCCGGGTGCTCTGCCGGGGGACCCTTCCGGTCTGGGGTCAACGGCACTCCAGCCCAGCCAATCTGCAAGACCGCTTATTAAAATAACACCGAGAGCAAAAAGGGCAAAAAGTGTAACAGGGTGAGGGAGCAGGTTACCCATCCATTCTACAAAATCGAGAAAGCGGGTAAAAAAATTCTTTTTTTGAGGAGAATTGTCCGGTGGAGTGGGAATCGTTTGTTCTGTTGCCATATATGATTTTTTAGCTGCAAAATTAAATTCTTTATAATGGAGGTCTATAAGAAATGAAACCTACCTGTAATTTATATTAGTCAGCTAAAATATAAAATTTATATGGAACTTCTGTTGGTAGAATTATAAAGACCTGACAGGTTTTTAAAACCTGTCAGGTCTAAAAGGCTATTAAAAACTCTTCTGGGGTTTTAAAACCCAGAAGAGTTAAGGGTAAGAATTAAAAGAACCCACCTCCACCTTCAGCTTCATTGGCCTCACGTTGTTTTCTGGAAAGTGCTCTATAATTTCCGCCACCAAAGCGGTAATTGATGCCCACAAAAACGGTTTGGCTTTCCCAGTTCCAGTTTCCTTCTTGTCTGTAAGGTCTTTCGCTTTCAAATTGTGCTTTCATTGTGTCAAAAATGTCATTTACATTTATTGAGAATGTTCCATTTTCTATAAAATTGTAGCGCATTCCCAGATTTACCATTCCCATCGCTTTTGAATTGAATTGAATCCCGTCTGAGGGTCCTCTGTATAAGCCAAAGGCTGAAAATGATAGTTTATCACTCACTTTAAAGTTGTTGAATATGCGACCATTGAACACGAGGTTGTCAACTGTAACTGTTTCAAGAATGATATCATCTACTGTTGCTTCATTTGCGGGAACTATGAGTCGCTCTGCAATGCTTTTTTGTGTTCTTGAAAATGCATCAGCACTTGCATTAATGCTCCACCAGCTTGTGGGTCTTAAATTTAAAGAGGCCTCGATTCCATAAGCTGTAGAGTTATCAAAATTGCCTGAACTCATAATAATTCGGTTTAAATCATCTCTGTCAATAAATAAGAATTCATTGATTTCATCTTGAATTAATCTGTAAAAAACGCCGGCTGTGATACTACCTTTTTCAATTTGTCTTGTATAGTTTGCTTCTATAGAATTTGTGAATTGAGGTTGTAAATTGGGGTTTCCAAATTGAGATACCAGTGGTGTAGTCCATTGAGGAAGTGGGTTGAGTTGGTCTGCTCTGGGTCTGTCAACACGTCTGCTGTAACTTAATTGATAAGTCCCTTTCTCTGATGGTGAATAGGTTATGAAAGCAGAGGGATAGAGTTGAAAGTATTCATTAGTGAATGTTTCATTTGATTGAGTGTTTGCATCTAAATCTGTTTCATTGGCGATTCCAATTTCATCGACTAGCTCTGCTCTAACACCTGCTTGATACGTCCATTTTTCAAATTTATTTCCAAAAGTAGCATAAGCAGAATAAATATCTCTTGTAAAATCAAAATCAGTTGATGCGGGAATGAACTCTCCCAGACTGTTTTGAGAACGTGCATCAGAAAAATAATCTGTTAAAGATCCAAGTAATCGTGCTTCAAGACCTAATTCAAGTTTGATCGTTTCAGAAAGCGGATTCACATAGTCGAGATTTATTGTGGTTTGATCTCTATTTACATCTGTGTTTTCTAAATAATTGGGGCGGGTTACACTTCCTGCAAATGTATTTAGGTTAAATGAGTCTGATTCAAAAATATTGTGGTCTGCTTCCAGCTCAATGGTATGATCCTCTTTGTCGAGTTTTAGCTTGTATGAAAAATTGTATTGTTGAGAATAATTTTCATTTGCACCATTAAAATTTTGAAAGATATCCAGCGAAGGATTGTTTAAGTTAAAGATACTTGTATCGCCAAAAATATCACCCTCATAGATGTTTTGATTTGTAAAAAATGACATAGTATTCTTGTCATTCAGATAGATATCTACACCCACTTTATATAACTGTGAATAGTTTCTGAACAATAAGTCAAACTCTTGATTGATACCATCATCAATTCGCTGAAAACCACCAAAATTATAACTTCTAGATATGTTGTTACTGAGGTTTCCGTAGAAATTAAATTTCCCGGTTCTGTAGTTCATATTGAGTGAACTGTTGAATTTTGGTTCAACTTCATAAGCGAGCCCCACATTTAAACTTCCGTTAAAACCAATGGTTACATTTTTGTGTAGAATTATATTAATAATACCACTCATACCCTCAGGATTGTATTTTGCTGAAGGATTTGTGATGAGTTCAATTTGCTTGATAGCGTTTGAAGGAATTTGCTTTAGTAATTGGGCAACAGGAACATTTGAAATCTTCCCGTCAACCATCACAGTAACATTTTGATTGCCTCTAAAACTCAATGCACCGCTTTGTTCATCAACAGACACAGAAGGCAGGTTGTTCATAATGTCTGAAGCGGTGGGTCCAGCGGTTTGAAGGTCTCTTCCCACATTGATTACCCTGCGATCGATGCGCTGTTCAATAGTTGAAACTTCAGCAACAACTACCACTTCATTTAAACTTTCAATATCCTCTTCAAGAATAATGGTTCCAAGATTGATTGTGCTGTTGCTTTTTGTTATTTCAATTTTTTTAGTGTAAGGCTTAAAGCCAATGTATTGAATTTTTACATTGTAAGAACCCTCTGCGAGGCTATTTACTTTAAAATTCCCATCGTTGTCTGTGATACCTCCTGTTAATGTTTCACCGGCAATGTTTTCAATTATTACTGTTACATAGGGTAACGGCTGGTTTAATTTAGCATCAATGACCAGACCTTCAACAGTTCCAACATTTTCTGAAAAGCTGTTTGTTTGTGTTGAGATGTTTTCGGCTGATGGCTGGGCAATACTTCCCATAGATGCAATCAAGATGCATAATGTTATTAATTTCTTCATTTTTTGATTGATTTTATTGATTATATTGTTTTATAAAATACCTTGTTATACCTAATTGCTTGATGAGAGCAACAAAAATTATTCAACAAGATTTATGTATTAGACTTGTAAAGTCTTTTTTTGTTACAAGAGGGTATGAAATTTTAACATTTAAAAACTCGGAGTTTAATACTCCGAGTTTTTTGGCTTTACGATTCAAATTAACACTAACCATCAACGTAAATAGAATCTGTTAAAGCCTGAAAAAATATTTCTACTCTAAAGACGATACAAATTTATTCCTGTTACAGTTGTTTTTATTTTTTTAACTTTATGGTATGAATAAAAAAACATTAGTTATTGGAGCAAGTACCAACCCATCTCGCTATTCCTATCTGGCAATCAATAGATTGGTTGAAAAAAATCAACCGGTTGAAGCAATTGGTTTGAAAAAAGGAACTGTTTCCGGAGTCGAAATTTTAACAAATAAGCCCCATTTTGATGCAATTGATACGGTTACTCTTTATGTAAATCCAAAGAATCAAGTGGAATACTATCAATATATTATCGATTTAAATCCAAAACGGGTTATATTCAACCCGGGCACTGAAAACCCTGAGTTTTATGATTTGCTCAAAGAAAAAGATATAGAGGTTGAAGTTGCTTGTACTTTAGTGCTTCTTGGCACGAATCAGTACTAATCCCAAAAATGCAAGAAAACCATTTAAAATAAGTATAAAAAACCCAAACTCAAAGCCAAACCATTTCAGGCTGTTTACGCTTATGATGTACGAGAGTATAGGTGAAAGTATGGCAATAATGGGCACAAATTTGTCCTTTACATTAAATTTGGTAAACAATCCAAATGCAAACAAAGCCAGTAATGGTCCATAAGTATAACCGGCAAAGACAAACAAGCGTTCAATGACACTTTCATCTTTTATGATATATTCAAAAATGAGCATCGTAAGAATAAAAACCAAAGCTACGGCCTTATGAACCTGCTTTCTTATTTTTTCTTGTCGTTGTAGATCATGTTTCTTTTCGATATCTAAAATATCGATACAAAAAGATGTCGTTAAAGATGTCAAAGTGCCATCGGCACTTGAAAATGCGGCAGCAATAAGTCCCAAACAGAAAAATAAAGCCATAACCATTCCTAGGCCACTTTGAGTAGCAATTACAGGAAATAATAAATCAGGTCGGTCAACTGTAATGTTATTTTGTTGGGCAAAAGAAATTAATAATAGCCCCAGGACCAGAAACACAAGATTTACCAATACAAGGACAATGGTAAACCAAAACATGTTTTTTTGAGCATCTTTCAGGTTTCTGCAGGTGAGGTTTTTTTGCATCATATCCTGATCAAGACCTGTCATGACAATGGTTATAAAAGCACCACTTAAAAATTGTTTCCAGAAAAAGTTGGCACTTTTATAATCATCAAAAAAGAACATTTTTGAAAGTTCACTTTCGCTAACAAAACCAACTAAATCTGAGCCTGCAATTCCCAAACTGTTTGACAAATAATAAATAGCAACTCCAGCCGCACTTAGCATAAAAAGCGTTTGAAGTGTATCTGTCCAGACTATCGTTTTTATGCCACTTTTAAAAGTATATAGCCAAATAAACAAAATGGTGATGGAAACAGTAGCCCAAAAAGGAAAACCGGCGGCATCAAAAATTAA
>DAINOA010000047.1:0-14750 GCA_036735625.1 Planktosalinus sp.
ATCGACCGCAAGGAAGGCAACTACTTTGTGGGTAGAACCGAATTTGACTCACCGGATGTGGACAATGAAGTGTTGATTGACGCTTCAAAACACTATTTGAAAACCGGTGATTTCAATTACATAAAAATCACAGAAGCAGCAGACTTTGATTTGTATGGGGAACCGTTATAATACTGTGGAATATGAAAAAAATACTCTTCATCACAATTTTTATGAGTGTCTTTTTCTTTTCGTGTAAACAGGAAAAAGTAATCACATCCCCCGTTTTAAGTGAGATTCAGTTTACGGAGATGGAAAACAGCTCGTTACCATACCTTTTTTCAGATGGGAAGGATTTGTTGCTCTCCTTCGTTTCTGAAAATGATAGCCTGGCAACGCTTTATTATTCTAAAATAATTGATAACTCCTGGTCAACACCTGAAGCAATCACTTCCGGTAAAGACTGGTTTGTCAACTGGGCAGATTATCCTCAAATAGCCAAAAATGGAGAGCAATATATTGCTCACATCCTTCAAAAATCAGACACTGCCACTTTTGCTTATGATGTGATGGTCACTCAAAAAGAGGAGGGAGGCCTTTGGTCAACTCCATTTAAAATCCATAGTGATACAACTAAGACTGAACACGGTTTTGTTGCTTATACACCTTTCGGCGAAAGCCAATTTTTAGTCAACTGGCTGGATGGCAGAAATACCTCAGGCGGACATCACGACCACGGGGGTGAACCGATGACGCTGCGTGCGGCCATAGTCAACCCTGATGGAAGTATTGAAAGTGAATTTTTGTTAGACAAAAGCGTGTGTGATTGCTGCCAGACTTCATCAGCTATGACGGCAAATGGTCTGGTGGTGGTTTACAGAGACCGTTCTGACGAAGAAATAAGGGATATTTCAATTGTAAAGTTTGAAGATGGGAAATGGTCAACACCTGTCTCAGTTCATAAGGACAATTGGCAAATTCACGGGTGCCCGGTCAATGGTCCCAGAGTGGCTGCTCAAGGCGAAACGGTTGCAGTGGCGTGGTTTACTGCCGCCGGGATGGAAAGCAAAGTAAAACTTGCATTTTCTAAAAACGCCGGGCTTGATTTTGACATACCTATTAGGATAGATTCAGGAAATCCATTAGGACGAGTCGATGTGGTGCTTGTTGATAAAAAAAATGCTATTGTTTTGTGGATGGAAGATTTAGAGGACAAAACGTTCATAAAATTCAGAAAAGTATCTGTAAGCGGTGTACTTGGAGAAATCATTACATTAACGAGCACCTCAGAATCCAGAGCATCAGGCTTTCCTCAAATGGAAATTTTAAACGGAAATGTTTATTTTGGATGGACAGCATTTGAAGATGATACCCTTTTGATTAAAACAAAATATATTTCACAAGAGAGCTTTAAGTAGTATTTTCGCTTAGTGAATCTTTGTAACCTTAGTGTCTTAGTGGTTAAATTAAAGTACACCCTTGAAAAAACTTCTCATCATAGGCTATACCTGGCCCGAGCCCAAAACTACCGGTGCCGGTGTGCGTATGATGCAGCTCATTGATTTCTTTCTCAAGAATGGTTTTGAAATAACTTTTGTTTCAACTGCTGAAAAAACCAAATATTCTGAGGATTTAATAACTTTTGGGATACAGGAAAAAAACATCAAACTTAATGACTCTACTTTTGATGAATATTTAAAAACCCTCAACCCAGACATCGTTCTTTTTGATCGGTTTTATACAGAAGAACAATTTGGCTGGCGCGTGGCTGAGGTTTGTCCCAGAGCGATGCGGATTCTCGATACAGAAGACTTACATTTTTTGAGAAACGCCAGACAGCATTCCTTGAAAAATCAAGAAGAATTAAACTTTTTAGAATCAGACATTACTAAAAGAGAATTGGCAAGTATCTATCGCTGTGATCTTTCTTTGATTATTTCTGAAATTGAAATGGATCTGCTTCAAAATTCATTCAATATAGATAATTCAATACTTCAATATTTACCTTTTCTTTTTAATAAACGAGACTTTTCAGCAAAAAGCCTTCCCACTTTTGAAGAAAGAAACCATTTTATCTTCATCGGAAACTACAAACACGCGCCTAATGTTGATGCTGTTTTGGAACTTAAAAATACCATTTGGCCTCTTATTTCAAAACAACTTCCTGAGGCAGAAATGCACTGCTATGGAGCTTATGCAGCACAAAAAATCAAACAATTGCACAATTCAAAAGAGCGTTTTTTTATTTCAGGCTGGACAGATGACGTAACAGTTGCAATTGGAAATGCCCGAGTGATGGTGGCACCCTTACGATTTGGTGCCGGTTTAAAAAGAAAACTTATCGAGGCTATGCAATATGGCACACCTAGTGTCACTACAAAAATTGGCTGTGAAGGTATCTCTAACGGAATACTATGGAATGGTTTTATTGAAGAAAATCCAATTGAATTTGCTGATAAAGCTGTTCTATTATATTCAATAAAAAACTGTTGGCAGGAAGCTCAAAAGAAGGGGTTTGAAATAATCAATACTAAATTTGAGAGTTCAATTTTTGAAAGTGAAATTTTAGAGAAAATAAAGTATATACTGAAGAACATTATAAAACATCGAAATACAAATTTTGTAGGATCGCTTTTAATGCACCATACTTTACAGGGGACAAAGTATATGAGCAAATGGATTGAGGAAAAAAACAAACCTAAAAATTAATTCTGAAAGTCACATTGGGAGTAAATCCAAGTCCTGTTTGTTCGATTTTCTCGAGCTCAAATTCCCTGTCAAGTCTGTAAAACGAATTGTAAATGTTCTTATTTCCAAGGAGGTTCCAAATAGAAACACCTGTAAATGCGTTCACACCTCGCATAAGATTAAAGTTATAAGTTGCTGATAAATCAATTCTAAAGTAATCTGGTAATCTGGAACTATTGGGAAAATTATATTGTATTTCATTACCGATTATTTCTTCATTCTCAACCGGCAAAGTGGTAGGTTTTCCGGTATGCCAATTGAAGCCGGTCGATAGTTTAAAGCGATTAATATCATAAGAAAGCCCTAGGGCTATTGTATTTGTAATATCAATATTGTTGTGGAAATTCTGAGGGTTCAACTCTTCAAAGAAATAATTATTTTCTGAAATTGAATAACTCAACCAACCTGAAAAGCCATTAAAATCCTTGTGTAATAAGAAGTCGATACCCTTCACTTCATAGTCACCATGAGTTCTATCAAATTGAAATTGATTTTGAAATCCTTGGCTTTGAGTAGTAATTCCGTCAACATTTTTGATGTAGGCTTCAGCATTCAACAACAAGCCGTTTCTTTTGTAATTGAGGCCAAGAGATAATTGATTACTTATTAAAATGGGTATTTCATCTGGTTTTGACAATACCCATCTTCGGTTTTCAACACCGAGAAAATCTGTTTGAAAATCTATAACCTGTGAAGTAGTTTGACTCTTTTTTTCTGCAAGAACTTCCAAAGTAAAAAAGTTCCAAAATCGTTGATTGAAACTCAATCTGGGTTCAAAATGAATACTGTTAAATTCTGAAATATGATTTGCTCGAGCTCCCAGCCTGAAACGTGTTAATAAATTTGAAGACACATAGTTTATTTCACTGTAAAGGCTTTGTGTTAAAAGAGTTTCTCTAAATTCTGCTTGATTTCTACTAGTATTGGACTCTTCAAAATTTGTGATAGTAGTTTCGTTAATTTGGTAGCCAGATTTTAATAAAAAAAGACTGCTTAATGATACATCAGTACTAAAAATAGCTCCCCATTCTTTCACGTCATTTTCCTGTGTGAGTTTCTGTTCTGATATTACATTGAGATTTGTTGCTTCAATGGTATAGTTTGATCCATAAAGTTGAATATTTGACTTCAATTTATCGTTCCATTTGCGTTCATAAAAAATACCGGAGGCAAGATTTGTCTGCTTTAGGTTACTTATTCTAGACTGAATTAAACTGGTTCTGAATTCGTCTTGCTTTACAAAAAGATCATTATTTGTAAATAAAAAATTTGCTCTTAAAAAGTCTTTCGACGTAAGTTGAAACAAACCCCTTAATGAGGTGTCAAAAAATGAAAAATCGTCTTGCCTGTCTGTCGCATTTGCAATACTGTTTGTAACATCACTATTTTGAAATACTTTTTTAAAATATTGACGGTATGTGGGCGTTTCAACTAAATCATTGTATGAACTGCGGGCAGCAATTTGAAGCGATGCTTTTTTATTTAATGGGGTGTCCAGATAAAGATCTGCATTAATCAAATTCAAGCCGGCACTCACTTTTAAGCTATCATTTATTTCTTGACTTGTTTTCATTGCAATCACACTTGAAACTCCATCGCCATACACTACACTACTGCCGTTTTTTATAAGACTTACCTCTTCAGTGAGATAAGGGTTAAAAGCTGATATCATTCCAAAGAAATGTGAGGTTTGATACATTTTGATTCCGTCCCACAAAAATAAATTCTGATCGTGTGTGCCTCCTCTCACATTGAGATATGAAACGGTCTCATTGCTACTTATAATGCCGGGTAGTGCCTGTATGGTTTGAAGGACATCTGGTTCAACGAGACCGGGTAAAATTCCAAAATTCTTATAACTAATTTGTAACTCACCGGTACTTGTTTTTGTTATTCCTTTGGTAATATAATTTTGAAGGAATATGAGATCAAGTGGTTCTACTTTTTGAAAAAGAAAAAAACGATTGCAGTTTGTATTTGAAAGGTCATCAACAGCTATTTCCAATGTTTTAAAACCGATGAAATTTACATTTACTTTTTTTTTGTCACTTGCTAATTTGATACTAAATTTTCCAGATGCATCAGAGAGTACTTTTTGACCATTACTGTTAATTGAAGCTCCTGAAACAGGCAATCCTGAAACCAAATCAAAGAGATATCCACAATAACTAATGGATCCATTTAAAGGACTTATGGCAATAATATTGTCTCTAAGCAAGGTATAATCAAAAGGGGTGTTTTTTTTTAGAAAAGCGAGCGCTTCTTCAAGAGTTTTAGACTTAGCGGGATTATCAATAAATACTCCTTCTATAGCTGCATCAGCAAAGCTGAAGTTACTTGAAAAGTCCTTTTCAATTTCTTTTAAAACTTGAATGAGAGGTACTGATTCACCGGCTTCTTGACCAAATGACACAGAAGCCAAAAAATTAGAGGTTATAATTAATAAAAAGACTATAAGTTTATTCACTCGTTGCTAAAATTACTGTACCGTTTTGTTTTTGATAGGTCAGTTGCAAAGGTAAGGTAATAGACTGTAAAGCGTTGTCAATGTTATTATGAATAAAACTTCCTGTGTAAAGTTGATTTGTGTTTACGTTTGTTAAGTTAAAAGTGATGTTGTATTGTCTTTGAAACTCATCAAGCACGTGCTTAAAAGACACACTTTTAAAAGTAGATTTGTTATCAATCCAGGAGGGTTGATTGAAAAGCATTTCTTCATTAACAACTTTGCCGTTGTGATATTTATAAGAATTGTGAGCAACCAGTTTGAGGGATCTTTTAAGGTGATTTACCTGTACTTTTCCTTCATAGCAGTTCACCTCAAAAAGATCATTGCGACTTTTAACATTAAATTCAGTTCCTAGAACACGTACTTTACCATGTGAAGTTTGAACTTCAAAAGTTTGGCCTTTTGACACTTTAAAAAAAGCTTCACCATCCAGTTGTAAAGTTCTGTCTGAAATCCAATTTTTAGGTTTATACTTAAGTTGTGTTTTTGCATTAAGTATCACTTGAGAATCATCTGGTAGTGTGATCGTTTTGGTTTCTGCAGTTTGTGTTTCAATAACTGTGAATGGATCATTAAAAAAGACAAAATACACTCCAAAACCAATGGCAAAAGCTGCAGCAATGCTGATTGCATATTTTAAAACAGATGATTTTGAACTTGCTTGTTTCTCAGAGATTTTGACTTTTAAATTGTTGATAGAAGCAACTGAATCAAAAGAGGGTGCTTTGAACTTTTTAGCGCTTTCAGATAGTTTAATGTAAGAATCGTAGGCGTCTAATTTCTTAAACGCCTCCAACTCTTCTTGGTTAAGTTCATTAACTAACCATTTTTTAACCAACTTTTTCTCTTTCATAGCAATTGATTCAGCTATATAACAACTTGAAAGTCAAAACTCCTACCATACTCTACTTATATTTCTTCAATTTCTTTTCTTAACTCTTTCAAAGCACTGTAAATACGCTTTTCTACAGCTTTTTTAGAAATATTGAGAATTTTAGCAATTTCCTTATGTTTTTTTCCTTCTACTCGATTTAGTAAAAAGGCCACTCTTTTCTCTTCTGTTAATTTTGAAAGTGCATCTTGGTATTTTTTTAGATACTCCGATTCTTCTAGAAGAAATTGTGGGTTTTCATTGTTCACTTCACTATTTGAAGATTGGACATATTTTAATTTTACTTTTTCATGTTTAATCTCATTGAGAGTGGTATTGTTTGCAACAGAAAAAAGAAATGCTTTTGCTTTTTCTGGAACGATTTTACTACAATTCTCCCATAATTTTAAAAACGCCTCTTGAACTTTGTCTTTAGGTTTGAATCGTTCACCATATTTGTAATAAATAAAGTCGTGTAAATCTTTTGCAACAGTTTTATGTATGGTTGCAAAAACACTTTCGTCACAAACGGAATCAAAGAGATTCTTTTTCATTGAATTTTGTTAATTTTTTTTGAAAAAACTTAAAAGTTTAAATTTTATCTATGATTGTAAATGTATAAAAATATAAGAGGCTTGAGTGTTGTAGTTCCTGAAATTTATAAATTTTAATCCCTTATTTATAAATTTCATTTAATGTTAAATTAATACTAAAGTGATAAAACAAGGTAGGATTTTATGTTTAACTGTTGTCATATTTTCATAAACAAAAAAACAAACAACTATGAAAAAAGGAATTCAATTTTTTGCAATCATCTTTCTCACTTTGCTCATTACATCGTGTTCAAATGATGACGATGGTGGAACACCAACGCCTGAAGGTGTAACAATCTCAGATTTTGTAGCTTCAAATCCCGATTATTCATCCTTAGCTGCAGCACTTGAAGCTGCTGGTTTAACAGCTACTTTGGCAGGCCAAGGAGAATTTACTGTTTTTGCGCCAAACAATGCAGCCTTTTCTGCTTTTTTAAGTGAAAATGGTTTTGCCGGTTTGGGCGATGTACCAGTTGATGCATTGAGAGAGATATTACTCAATCACGTTGTAGCAGGAACAAATCTTTCAAGTGATTTAACTACAGGTTACATCACCTCTTTAGGGACTGGTGCAAGTTCGTCTGAAAATTTAAGCTTATTTATCAATACCACTTCAGGTGTTGATATTAATGGAGTTTCTTCAGTAACACAAGCTGATATAACGGTTGATAATGGTGTTATCCATGCAGTCGATGCAGTTATTGGAATCCCCAGTATTACAACCCAGGCTTTAGCAAACCCACAATTCTCAGTTTTAGTTGATGCTTTAATCGCAGCAAGTGATTCTAGTATCAATTATGTAGATTTACTCTCAGGAACTGCAGCATCACCATTCACAGTTTTTGCACCTACAAATGATTCATTTACTGCTTTATTAGCAGCTTTAGGTTTAAACTCTTTAAATGATATTCCTCAAGATTTATTACAAATTGTTTTAAACTATCACGTGATCGCCGGTGCTAATGTTAGAGCTGAAGATTTAGTCAATGGCGGTACTGCTACAACTTTTCAAGGTGAAATTTTAACATTTGACCTAACGGGTGGTGCTAAAATAATTGATGCGACTGGAGCTCCTTCAAATATCATTGTTACAAATGTTCAAACCGGAAACGGCGTAGTACACGCTGTTGATAAAGTGTTACTCCCTCAAGCAGCTATTGATATTGTTGACCCAACAATTGCCGGCCTTGCCATGATGACTCCAAGTTTGTCCATTTTAGCTGAAGCGCTCCAAATTACAGGTTTAGACGCAGCTTTAGATGACAGGAATGCTGAGTTTACTGTTTTTGCTCCCACCAATGACGCATTTAATACCTTTTTGAATGGGGCATCCATTAACGATGTACCTGTAGATGCTTTAACTCAGGTAATCCTTAACCACGCTCTCACTGGGATATTTTTATCAACAGACTTAACAACTTCCTACACAACAACTCTAGCCACATTTGGCGGAACAGATAACAATTTAAGTCTTTACATCAATACAGACAGTGGTGTAACTTTAAATGGAATTTCAGATGTAGCTCTTCCAGATGTTCTTGCTGCCAATGGTGTTGTTCATGTTGTAGATGCTGTGATTGATTTGCCCACGGTGGTTACTTTTGCAGTGGCAGATCCCACATTTAGTAATCTTGTAGCTGCATTGACAAGACCAGACCAGCCAGACTTTGTAAGCGTGCTAGCCCAGCGCCATTTACCGTATTCGCTCCCACAGATGCAGCCTTTGGTGACTTACTTGTAGAGCTCGGAGTAGGTGGACTAGGCGATATTGATGGAGCCACATTAACAGCAGTCTTAAATATGCACGTAATTGCAGAAGCCAATGTGAGAGCAGAAGATCTCGTAGATGGACCTGTTACAACCCTTGGTGGGGAAATTATTATAGATGCTTCAAATGCAACAATTACAGATCCCAATGGACGCGTAAGCAATATAATTGTTGTAAATGTTCAAGCAGCAAATGGTGTCGTTCACGCCATTGATAAGGTAATACTACCATAATTTGGTTTTATTTTTTAGTTAATTAGAAAGAGGCTGTCTGAAAAGACAGCCTCTTTTTTTATAAAATTATTCCTAAAAACCATCTTTGATACTCAACAACATATCCTTATCTTTGTACTCCTTAAAATGAAGTATATACTATGTTTGATAACTTAAGTGAAAAATTAGATAAAGCCCTTCACGTCCTGAAAGGACATGGTAGTATTACGGAAGTCAATGTTGCTGAAACACTCAAGGAAGTAAGACGTGCGCTACTCGATGCAGATGTTAACTTTAAGATTGCCAAGGAATTTACCAATACTGTAAAAGAAAAAGCACTTGGTCAAAATGTGTTAACAACACTACAACCCGGTCAACTTATGGTAAAGCTCGTTAAAGATGAGCTTACCGAACTCATGGGAGGAGATGCAGAAGGAATCAACCTGAGTGGAAACCCTTCAGTAATTTTAATGTCGGGTTTACAGGGTAGTGGTAAAACAACTTTTTCAGGAAAACTTGCCAATTATCTCAAAACAAAAAAATCAAAAAAACCACTACTAGTTGCCTGTGACGTCTATCGTCCGGCTGCAATCAATCAGTTGCACGTGGTGGGCGATCAGATTGGCGTTGAGGTTTTTAGTGATGAAGGAAATAAAAACCCGGTGCAAATTGCGCAAAATGCAATTGCACACGCCAAACAAAATGGATTTAATGTAGTCATCATTGATACCGCCGGTCGTTTGGCAGTTGATGAAGAAATGATGAATGAAATTGCCAACGTTCATAAAGCAGTAAATCCACAAGAAACACTCTTTGTTGTTGATGCAATGACAGGTCAAGATGCTGTTAATACCGCAAAGGCTTTTAATGATCGCTTAAATTTTGATGGTGTTATACTCACAAAACTGGATGGTGATACCCGAGGTGGTGCAGCCATTTCTATCAAAAGTGTGGTCAATAAACCCATCAAATTTATTGGTACCGGTGAAAAAATGGATGCCATTGATGTGTTTTATCCAAACCGTATGGCCGATAGAATATTGGGTATGGGAGATGTTGTTTCTCTTGTTGAAAGAGCTCAAGAGCAATATGATGAAGAAGAAGCCCGAAAAATTCAAAAGAAAATTGCCAAAAATCAATTTGGATTTGATGATTTTTTAAGCCAGATTCAGCAAATCAAAAAAATGGGAAGTATGAAAGATTTAGTTGGAATGATCCCCGGTGCAGGAAAAGCACTTAAAGATGTTGACATTGACGATGATTCTTTTAAAGGTATTGAAGCCATTATCCATTCTATGACTCCAGAAGAAAGATCAACACCAACTATTATTAATACCAATAGAAAAAAGCGAATTGCAAAAGGAAGTGGAACTACTGTGCAGGAAGTCAATCAATTGATGAAGCAGTTTAACCAAATGAGCAAAATGATGAAAATGATGCAAGGTAGCGGCGGTAAAAAGATGATGCAAATGATGGGAAAAATGCGGTAAAATAGAAACGCTAAATTCTTAACCCTATTAAAAGTTCACTATGACAATCCTCGACGGCAGAAAAGTATCAAACGACATTAAAAATGAAATAGCGGCAGAGGTTGATCAAATGAGAGCTCGAGGTGAAAAAGTGCCTCATCTGGCTGCTGTGATTTTGGGAAATGATGGAGCAAGTTTGACATATGTTGCCAGCAAGGTAAAGGCTTGTGAACGCGTGGGTTTTGAATCTACCATGGTGAGGCTCCCTCACACAACGAGTGAGTTGGAACTGCTTCAAAAAATTAAAGAGCTCAATACAAATGAAACTATTGACGGTTTCATCATTCAATTACCACTTCCGCCACAAATTAACACCCAAAAAGTGTTAATGACAGTTGATCCTTCAAAAGATGTTGACGGCTTTCACCCTGAAAATTTTGGTAAAATGGCACTGGATATGAGCACTTTTATACCGGCAACACCCTTTGGTATTTTAGAGCTTTTGGAACGATATAAAGTAGAAACAAATGGAAAACATACTGTTGTAATTGGTAGAAGCCATATAGTTGGTAGACCTATGAGTATTCTTATGGGCAGAAAAGGATGGCCGGGAAATTCAACAGTTACCCTTACTCACAGTCATACAAAAAACATTGAGGAAATAACCATTCAGGCAGATATAATTATATCAGCACTTGGAGTACCCAACTTTCTAAAAGCAGAAATGGTTAAAGAAGGTGCAGTCATTATTGATGTGGGAATCACGAGAGTACCGGATGAAAACCACCCTAAAGGTTATGTGATTACAGGAGATGTTGATTTTGAAAACGTAAGTAAAAAAGCCTCTTTTATAACACCAGTCCCGGGAGGAGTAGGACCAATGACAATAGCGATGTTGTTAAAGAATACTTTGATTGCCAGAGAACAAAGAAAAAGGAATTATTAAATCATTTACGATTTTTATCTTACCACAAATTCTTCATTATAAATCCTTAGCACTACTAAAAATAAACTAATTAATAGTGGGCCAAAGATGAGACCGATAAATCCAAAAAGCGGCACACCTATAATCACCCCAATAAGGGTTATTAGTGGATGAATGTTTGCAAGTTTTTTTTGAACAATAATTCTGAATAAATTATCTGTCGTCCCAACGATTAATATTCCATAAATAAGAATTCCTAGGGCTTCAAAGTTTTGTCCGGTTGAAAATAAAATAAACACGACAGGCACAATACCAATTGCGGTACCTATAAAAGGAATCATAGACCCAACAGCTGTGATTACAAACCAAAACCAGGGATTGGGAACTCCAAAAATAAAAAAGCCAAGTAAAGCCACAAGTCCTTGAATGATTGCAATTAAAGGAATCCCAATAGCATTAGATTTTACAACACTGTTCACTTCTTTGCCTATAACACTTATGTTTTCAGGACGCATTGGGAAATAGGTGTAAATTGACTCAATAAATTCCTTTCTGTGAACGAGCATATAATAAAGTAAAAAATACATAATGCTTAACGCAATGAAAATATTAAAGGTGCTTCCTAGAAAATTTTGTATGTTATTAGAAATCCAATCAGATGTTTCTTGAGAATCAAACGAACTAAGGAATTCAATATTAAATTGATTTTCGATTACTGAAAAATTTTCCTTAACCATTGAAATAAGCGACTCAAGTCTATTCAAAGCATTTTTAACTTTATTTGATAACAATAGTACGACCAGACCAACAGGAATCAAAATGCCAACAAATGAAATAAACATAATTAAACCGGCTGCAAGAGAAGGGTTCCACCCTTTTTTTACGAGTTTAGTCATAAAATTCTTTGAAATAATATAGAGTGTTATAGCTCCCAGAAGTCCGCTGAGATATGGGGCTAACTCTAAAAAAATCAATAACCCAAGTATCACAATTAATAAAAGTGTAAATACTTGCCTTATGATGTCTTGGTGAATTCGTTGCATGTTTATTTAGACATTAAATAATGAATACTAACAGTAGCTATATCAGAATCAGGGTATTTGGTGAAGTTTTTCTTAACGCTTTTTAACCCTATTTCTTTAATAACTTTTAAAAACACATCCAGTTCAACGATATATTGGTCAGAAAAACCATGTGTGGCATCATAGGCAGTGACAGCAGTTTTTCCAATATTTTTTGCTGCAATTTCAGGGGGTAACGTATGAAGTTCTATAAGGAGTAGCCCAAATTTATTGAGATAGGGTTCCCATTTCAAGAAATGCTCTTTTAAATTGAGTTCAACTTTTTTGTTTGAAAGTTTTTTTCCGCGGAAAGCAAATGCACCTGTTGAGGTTGAATTATTTTTAGAGATTTTTTCATTGGGCTCAGACCACATTCTGTTATGGTCTAAAAAGGTTCTTACGTTGAGTAAATCATTTAAGTGAATGGCATAATCCTCAAAAATATCTTTTTCTAATTGCTCAGGTTTTCCAATATCTCCCCAAATCACTTTGGCCCATATATCTGCATTTACAAGGTTTGCTCTTGTGACTTTTAATGCTTCTTTATTATAATCTGCTCCCACCAAAAATAGCGGATAATCTTCCAGCATTGTGCCTCTTAATGTGCGTTGTTCAATCACATCAAAAAGGTGAATTAAAAAGGCGCCGTTTCCACATCCCATATCTAGAATTCCTTTGGGCTGGTCTTCTATCGGCTTGTTGAAAATCTCAATAACGATATCATCTATTTGCCTGAAATAAGCAGTATGAGCACCCCCGCTTCCCCAAACATTCATAACGCGATCTACATGAATTTCTGCTTTGTTTTTTGAGGTATCTCTCAACGAAGAAAAATCACCAAACAATAAGTCTTCTATATTGTTAAAAGTGGGAATGTATGAAACGGTAACACCATAAGCACTGGCTCTTTTGGCAAAAAATAATCCCTTTTCAGTAAACCTGTAAGTATTATCTTTTTTAGTAAACCATTGCAAATGAGAATAAAAGTCAAGTATTTTACTAAAACTTTCAGGGTCTTCGTGATATTCACCTGCTCTGAACGAGGCTTCCATAAAGTATTTATGAAAAAAACCATTCATCGCCAGTGCAACAGTCAATGGGCCACAAATAGCACCTTCAATATGTTTTTTTATTTGGTTTTGAATCTCCGGGTCTTTTGATTTTATTGATTCAAAACTTTTTGGGTTTTGAAAATCTTCAAGTATTTTTTGAATTTTGTAGAAATCTGCCGGATTTGATTTTCTGGGATGAAACGTCCTTGAAAGCTCTAAAAAATCTACGGCCATTTTATAATATTCAAACAAAGCAAAAGCAACTTCACTTTTTTCATTAATAGACACAGATACTATATTTGTAGAATTATTAACCTGTTAATTAATCCATCCTTGAGAGGCTAGCAATCGAAGGGCAACATTTAAATAACCGTCATTTGCTTGGTTCGACTTACAGAGTTGCTCAAGCGTTGTTGATTTACTTGATAAGAGTTCTTTGGTGACCTCCTTAGTACACAATTGATATGCAACCGGCGCAACCGCAATGCCGTCTAAATGTCTAAAAAGCTCTTCACGAAAGGCTGTTTTTTCCTGATTGGTTAACATCTTTAAAGGATTGGTTGTTGTAAATATACAATTAAGTTAATTGAAACTTACCACTTTTAAAAACCAAAAATCCTTCTAGCGATTTCTAAAAGGATTTTTTTAAAACAACATTGAATTTGTTATTCTTTTGCTTCCCAGTCTAACATAAAAAATTTAAACCTTGTTTGATCGGGTATATCTGTTTCTTGAATTTTAATTCCCGGTTCACTGAGTGAAGCCGGTAAATTACTCTTATCTATCGTGATATAAACATCAGTTTCTGCAAGAGATACAATTATTGAACTCATGGTGTTTAATATTGAACTAATGGTATAATTGTCCTTAATATCTTTAAATGTGCTATTCAAATGAATCCCCTTTTCAGTTTTATATCGTTCATCAAAAAGTTGTATATGAGTGATTTTAGATTCTGGGTCCTGTCCGCTTTTTGGCGTAAGTAACAGCAGCTTTTCGCCCCCTTTTTCATAGATTTCAATTTGTTCAGATTTTGAAAAAAGGTTTGAATCGGCACCTAATCTCACAATAGAATCCTGAGCAAAAATCGAATCAAGTTGTTTCACTTTTATTTCTTTAGTCAAATGGCCAATGGAATCTGCTGTGATTAAAAAGGGGTCTTTTTCCTTAGAACAGCTTGCAAGGAATAAACTTAAAATACTAAAAGCAATGAATGTGTTTTTCATAAAAAGGGTGATTGATTTTTAATGGATTATTTAATAATTTTTCCTAAAATCCCCAGGATACTTCTAATAACCGTGGGGCTTGACAATACTTTTGTGATTGGGTTTTGAGTGGTTCTTCTACGAGTGGTAGTTTGTCTTCGCGTTCCCGTTTTTCTGGTATTTGTTGATTTTGAAGCAGCCTCTCTTTCTTGTTGTGCTTTTTCCTTTGCCTCTGCGGTTTCAGCCCGCTCAATTTTTTGATTTAAGATTTCATAAGCACTTTCTCTGTCTATGGTTTCATTATATTTTTTTACCAGTTTTGATTGTTGAACAAGGCTGTCAATTTCTGAAGGTTCAA
>DAINOA010000048.1:0-14748 GCA_036735625.1 Planktosalinus sp.
GATGCGGGTGAAATACTCAATCAATCTCAAACAAGACTTTTGAGTGCAGGAGAAACCAATCTCAAAGCTTACTCACAAGTCAAAGGGAGCGTGAATGGAAAATTAGGAATTCTTGCCGATTGTGACAACCTCATACCAATGTATGAAAGAGATTTTGAAGAGAAAAAGGGAGACATCAACTGGTTGCAAGGAGCAGCAGGAAGACTTTCTGCAAAAGAATGTGAAGATCCTTTGTTTTTTAAATTAGTACAAGAATTACATAACTTAAACCCCTCTGCAAGATCTGCATATTATCTGGGTCAACTGGCTGAAGCAGATGGCAAGCCAAAAGTAGCACTTGAATATTTCATCCAGTCTGCAGAACTTGAGGTTGATGAAAACAAAAAAGCAGACACGTATTACAAACTCGCTGAAAATTATAGAAAATCAGGAAATTTAAGCAACGCAAGATCGTTTTATAGAAAAGCACTTGAGGCAAAACCCTCGTATGGAAGAGCATACCTTCAAATCGCTAGAATGTATGCTGAAAGTTCTAATAATTGTGGTGAAACCATATTTGAAAAAAGAGCCATCAACTGGCTTGCTGCAGAGGAAGCCAGAAAAGCAGCTCGCGTTGATCCTTCTGTTGCAGGAAATGCAAATGCAGCCGCAAAAAGTTATATGGAGCGTGCACCACAAAATGCCGATATATTTCAAGAAGGTATGGCAGGAAAAACGGTTAGCTTTAAGTGCTGGGTAGGCGGTAGTGTTAGAGTACCAAACCTTTAAAATGAATCTTATTTCACATAGCTTTAAAAGCGTTATCGCTGTAATAGCAGCGATAACGCTTTTTTCTTGTGAAGGAAATTACAGGGAAATTCAACAATTAACCATTGCAGACCTGGGTCCCATTGCAGAGGGTAACGGAGTAGATTTAAAATACACAGACTCCGGCAAACTGGTTGCAAATCTCATAACACCCACTTTGCTTGATTTTTCAAATTACAAGTATTCTTTTTCAGAATTTCCAGACGGTCTTGAAGTGCAATTTTGGAACGAAAAAGGTGATAAAAGCACAGTTACATCAGATTATGGAATTCATTTTGAAGAGGCAAATCTGGTCGATTTAAGAGGTAATGTAGTTTTAATTACGAGTGATAGCTTAACATTGAATGCCAATCAACTCTACTGGGATCAAAACAACAAATGGGTTTTTACAGATCAACCTTATAAAATTATATTTAAAGATGGATCTTTTAACGATGGTGCACGCTTTGATTCAAGTGAGGATTTCAATACCTTTATATCAAGAAAAAATGTGGGTGTACAATTTGTCGATAAAACTATAGATGATGAATAAAACGGTTTACAAAATTTTTGAATATGCATATTTAATTATGTTTTTACTATCTTTTTTTGCAGTTATAAGCAATTGGAACAGCAATCCGGATAGAGCTAATTTATTCATATTCTTTGGCGTGGTTGCCTTATTTATGTTCTTCTTTAAACGCAACTTTAGGAGAAAACTGGAAAAGCGTCAGCAAAACGAAAATTAATTTTTTTTCTAGCAAATAAATAGCTTATTTACAGGCTTTAAAAAGCGCCTCTTATAAAAAAAGCAAAGTTATTTTTGCAGAATTAAACCAATAACAAAATTATTTTTTAAAATAAGTGAATTTTTGAGCAATAAGTTTTTCATAAGTTGTTCAAAATTGGTATTTTCGCCCCCTACAAAATTTAAATAAAAATGGCAGTATTAAATAAAATTAGACAACGCTCGGTATTTTTAATTGTTATCATTGCAATGGCACTGTTTGCTTTTGTTTTTGTTGATGTAATCGATGGAGGAGGTTTTACTTCAAATAAAGAGCAAAACACAGTTGGAACTATAAATGGTACAGATATTTCCCGAAATGATTTTCTAAATAAAGTTGAAAATGCGTTGCGCAATATGGGAGCAAACGCTACAAATTTACAAGCAGCAAATGCTGTTTGGAACAATGAGGTGCGTGCAAACCTGTTTAGAGAGCAATTTGAAAAGTTAGGCTTACAAATTAGTGATGAACAATTGCAAAACTCATTGGCTCAAAATCTAGGCGGTAACCCCACTTTTTCAAATGAAGCCGGTATTTATGACCCCTTTAAAGTACAGGAATACCTTGCAGATGTTAAAGAAAATGCACCACAACAATACGCACAATTTGTTGAGTTTGAAAAAACACTAAGTCAAAATGCCATTGAACAAACTTATTATAACTTAATTAGAGCAGGTTTAACAGCAACTACTTTTGAAGGAAAACAAGAATACAAATTAGAAAATGATAAAGTAGATATTGAATTTGTACAAATTCCTTTCTCCAGCATTCCTGATGAAGAAATTCAAGTTACTGAAAAAGATATTGAAGATTATATTAAGCGGAATGCTCAAAAATATGAGGTAGAAGCAGCAGTTGATTTTCAATATGTCCTTTTTGCTGAAAATCCTTCAGAAGAAGATGAAGCTACTATTGAGAACGAAATAAAAGATCTTTTAAATCCCCAAATCAAATACAATTCCATTTCAGGGGTAAATGATACACTTCCCAGCTTTAAGGAGGCAACAGACATTGTAGCATTTGTTTCTCAGCATTCAGAAGGTCAGTTTGTTGACAGATGGGTGTTCAAAAATCAACTCAACTCTGAAGTTGCAGACACCCTTTTTAGCTTAAACCAAGGCGAAGTTTATGGGCCATATAAAACGCAAGGTCGAATTAATTTAGCAAAGGTTACAGATATCCGCCAATTAGCAGATTCCGTCAAAACTAAGCATATAATGATCTCTTGGGATGGCCTTGAAACAGCAGGTTCAACAAGCAGAACAAAAGAAGGAGCAAAGTCTCTTGCAGATAGTCTTTTAAGTGTTATTAAAAGGGATGCATCAAAATTTGAAGACCTTGCCATTCAATTTTCTGATGATCCGGGTGTAGAAGAAAACAAAGGTGATCTGGGATATTTAACTCCCGGTTCAGTCTCTATTAAAGAGTTTAATGATTTTGCCTTTGACAATAACAGAGCAGATATCGAAATTATTGAAACAGAATTGGGTTACTTCATCATTAAAATTGAAGAACAGAAAAACATTCAAAAAGCCATTAAAGTAGCTTATGTAATTAAAACTTTCCAACCTTCAGAACAAACCTTAAACCAAACCTTCACTAAAGCAACACGATTTGAATCCAAAGCATTGAGCACAGATTTTATTTCAGCAGCTAAAGAAGATAATATTAGCGATGTGAGACCAGTAAATCGTGTGGGTGAACTGGAAGAAAATATTCCCGGTATTGGGGCAAATCGCGAAATTGTGAATTGGGCTTTTGAAAAAGAAACAAAAGTGGGTGATATCAAGAGATTTAATGTCAACAACGGGTATGCCATTGTTCAACTCACAAATAAAAACCCTAAAGGATTGATGCCAGTATCAGAGGCAACGACTCAGGTAACCCCTTTGGTGAGAAATGAGAAAAAAGCAAAACGCATTTTAGACAACAATAAAGCGACAACACTAGAGGAACTTGCATCAGCTAATAATGTTCAGGTAAAGCGCGCAAACGCACTTAACAGAAAATCACCTCTTATTCCAGATGCCGGTACAGAACCAAAAGTAGTGGGTACTGCATTTGGTCTCAGCCAAGGACAAACCTCTAAACTTATTGAGGGTAAAAATGGAATCTATATGGTGAGGGTGCTTTCTACCACAGAAGCGGCTCAAAGAGAGGATTTCACTTCCTATATTACACAAATTAACAACAGACGGGCATCTAATATCAATGCTACAGTTTTCAATGCGCTTAAAAAGAAAGCTAAGATAGAAGACCGTAGAGCAAATTTATATTAAGTACTCATCATAATATTTTAATAAAAGCCTTTCATTGTTTGAGAGGCTTTTATTATTTCAACATCTTCTGGAATGGAATAATAATGTTATACCCTTTTTCTTCAAAATATTTGTGAGCTTGATTACCTGTTGCCAAAATAAAATCTCCCCCCCAGGCTCCCAAACTTTTTATACACCCGCTGTAATCAGAAAACAGGCTGTCCTTGATTTTTGGGATTTTTAATAAACCTGAAAGCAGATTTTCATGTCTTTCAATAAGCGTTTCAAATTGAGATAAAGTTTTGCAATTGATAAACGCTTCAGTGAGCTTGTTTGCGTTTTGTATAAGTGCCTCCTTGTTTTCAGAAAGCGCATTGTAATGAGCGATGGCTTTTTTACTATCCTGTTTTTTATTGAGATAGACAAAAAAAAGATCCTCAGTAAAATTCCAGTTTAGTTTTATATTATGAGTTGTTGGAGGTTTTTGAGAGTTTGAGTAAACAAGCGGCGCATCAGATTGGGCACAGGCGATGTCATAACCGCTTCCGCGAAAGCTTTTTTCCAGGAGTTCAAAAGCGTTTACCTCAGCCCATTGTGCAATATTGTTTATCAAAGTTGAAGAAGTGCCCAGACCCCATTCCCGAGGGAAATTCATGTATGTTACTATTTTATAACCAGATGAACCGGATAGAAACTTTTCATTTAATTTTTTTGCTGAGTGAAGTATTTCCAAAAGTGTTTCTGCTACTTTTTGATTTGTTGTTGTTTTGATTGTCAATGTTTCACAAATTTGGAAAACCGCTTCAAACCAAATGGCCCCTTTTTCATTTTTACTAATCCAGAATATGCCTTCTTTTTCTGTTGTGCTTACATTTAAATACTGACCATATACAGTTGGAATTGCGAGTGCTGTTGCGCCATCAAGTACAAGATATTCTGCAGTGATTAATAGTTTTCCGTTGCTGTAAAAGTGTTTGTTCAAGGTTTCAGGTTTATTCTCGCGTAGGCGGGAATCTTGTTAATGTTATTTGGAATTTGCTTTGCCATCCGAAACCGTCAAATGCGGTGAAGGATGGGTGCTTGTTATTTTATACTTATTAATTTCTCAGAGAATCAACAAATGCAATGGCTGCACTATGTGAAACTGTTGTATTTTGAAAATGTGCCATCGCTTTCCCTTTTTCTTCACTTGTAGCATTCAATTGATTGAGAATATTCATTAGGTGCATTTTCATATGTCCTTCTTGAATACCTGTGGTAATAAGTGATTTAACTGCAGCAAAATTTTGAGCAAGCCCTGTCACGGCCATAATTTGCATGAGCTCTTTTGCTGTTGGTTTTTGAAGTATTGCTAAAGCTACTTTTACCAGAGGGTGTAAGGAAGTAAGCCCCCCCACAGTGCCAATTGCCAGAGGGATTTCAATCCAGAAACGAAAGGTATCTCCATGAATTTCAGCATTTGTTAAACTGGAATAGTGACCCGTTCTTGATGCAAAGGCGTGAACACCGGCTTCTACGGCTCTAAAGTCATTTCCGGTGGCAAGAACAACCGCATCGAGACCGTTCATAATTCCTTTATTGTGAGTAACTGCACGTCTAGGCTCTGCATTGGCAATCTGAATCGCTCTCACAAATTTTTCGGCAAAAAAACGACCTTCAAATTCGGGTGTGGTGAGCTTGTCAACTTTACAGGAAACTTCAGCTCTCACAAGACACTCTGGAACATAGTTTGAGAGGATGCTCATCACCACTTCAATTTCTTTTTCGCTTGACGAAAAGCCATCAAACTTTGAGGCTTCCTCTTTAAATGTTTTGGCAAACTGCTCGAGGCAACTGTTAATAAAATTAGCACCCATAGCATCTGCTGTTTCAAAAGTAGAATGAAGTTGATAATATCCCTCAAGTGAGGCTGTTTTGTCAATGAGTTGAATATCTATAACACCACCGCCTCTTTTTTTCATGTTTTTTGAAAATTCTTCTACACTTTTAATAAGCTTGGGTTTTACGATTTTAAAAAATGAGGTAAGTTTTTGAATCTCACCAAAGTAATTAAAGTGCACTTGACCGTTTTTGATTGTTGAATGAACTTTAGCTTTAAAACCACCCCGATTGAGCCAAAATTTAGCAGCATTACTTGCGGCTGCAACCACAGAGCTCTCTTCAATAACCATTGGGATTGTGAAAAGTTTATCGTTAATAAGAAAGTTTGGTGCAATAGCAAAAGGTAGGTAAAAGTTGCTGATGGTGTTTTCTATAAACTCGTCGTGAAGCTGTTGCAGTTTGTCATTAGTGTTCCAGTAGGAAAGCAATATTTCTTTAAATACCTCATTTTCTTGAAAGTAATGTTCAAGAAGCCAGTCTATTTTTTGTGTTTTATTAAGTTTTGAAAACCCTGAAACTTTTTTTGACATTTTTCAAATATTGAAAAGCAAAGATAAGACTATCTGAAACGTTTTGGAATGTTTTTACTCCTGCATTTGCTTTATTTAAATTTTATTTATGGAATAAAGTCTTGTATTTAATGGGAAAAAAATGCCAAATTTTGCTTATTTTTTAGTAAACTTGACATTAAAATTATTTAACTATATCATTATGCGTCTTCTCCAAACGATTCTAACTTTTTTCTTAATTTTTTCTAGTTGTTTATTTTCTCAAACAAACCAAATCACCCTTGAAGAAATATGGGGAGGTGATTTTAGAACTGTATCCCTTGAACGGCTCCATTCCCTAGAAAATGGAAATCAATATTCGGTTTTAAATTATGATAGAACCACAAGAACATCTACGGTGGATGTTTATGATTACAGTACTTCAGAAAAAGTAGCTACATTGATAAACTCTGCAGACCTTTCAGAGATAGATCAAATTGTTTCTTACAGCTTCAGTAAAGATGAGAAGAAAATGTTGATCGCTGCTTCTATAAAATCCATTTACAGAAGGTCAACTCTGGGTAGTTACTATGTTTATGATTTAGATACTAAAAAACTCACTTTGGTTTCAGAAAATGAGATTCAAGAGCCTTTATTTACTAAAGATGGATCAAAAATAGCCTTTGGATATGAAAATAATCTTTACATAAAAGACCTTGAAAATGGTGAAACCACTCAAATTACCTTTGATGGAAAGAAAAATCAAATAATCAATGGTATTGGTGACTGGGTGTATGAAGAAGAGTTTTATATCGTAAGAGCCTTTGACTGGAATGCATCGGGTGATCAACTGGCGTTTATTCGATTTGATGAAACCAATGTGCCTGAATTCTCTATGGACGTTTATGGCGATAAACTTTACCCCACACAAGAAGTCTTTAAATATCCAAAAGCTGGCGAAACCAATGCTGAAGTTTCCTTACACCTGTATGATTCAAAATCAAAAACAACTTCCAAAATTGATTTGAGTGAATTTAATAGTTACTATATACCCAGATTGCAATGGACAAATGATGCAAATATTTTAAGCTTTCAGTTAATGGGAAGACAGCAAAACGAGCTGAATTTGATGTTTTATGACGTAACAAATAACACCTCCCAACTCATTTTAAAAGAAACAGATGATGCCTATGTGGATGTCACGTTTGACCTCACTTTTTTAGAGGATAACAGTTTTATTTGGACAAGTGAAAAAAGTGGATGGAACCACATTTATCACTACGATAAAGAGGGAAAATTGCTAAACCAGATAACAAATGGAAACTGGGAAGTGACCAGCTATTATGGTTTTGATGAAAAGACCAATCGTGTTTTTTATCAAAGTACAGAAAACGGCAGCATCAACAGAGGGGTTTATTCAATAAAAGTAAACGGAAAGGATAAAAACCAACTTGCTACATCCCCGGGAAGAAATGAAGCCTCTTTTAGTGCCGACTTCAGCCTGTTTATTCATACTTATTCAAGTACCCAGACACCACCTGTATTCTCATTGCGAAATGCAAAAGACGGTAAGCTTGTGCGCGTTATAAAAGACAATACAGAACTCAAGAAAAAATTGGAATCCTATATGATTTCTCCCAAGGAGTTTTCAACCATTACTTTGAATGGTTATGAACTTAATATGTATATGATTAAGCCCAAAGATTTTAATCCCAATCAAAAATATCCCTTGTTTATGTTTCAATACTCAGGACCTGGCTCACAAACTGTACTTGACAATTGGCATAATGCTAACGATTATTGGCATCAATTGCTTGTGCAAGAGGGTTATATTGTTGTGAGTGTTGATGGAAGAGGTACTGGTGCAAAAGGAAGAGACTTTAAAAAACTTACTCAAAAAGAACTGGGTAAGTATGAAACCATCGATCAGATTGATGCAGCAAAAAAACTGGGAGATCTTCCTTACATTGATGAAAACCGCATTGGGATTTGGGGCTGGAGCTATGGGGGGTTTATGTCTTCAAATGCTTTGTTTCAGGGCGCAGATATATTTACTATGGCAATTGCGGTGGCACCGGTTACGAGCTGGCGATTTTATGATACCATTTATACAGAACGCTATATGTTAACCCCTCAGGAAAATCCTGATGGCTATGACAAAAACTCTCCCATCTATCATGTTGACAAGCTGGAAGGAAGCTATCTTTTGGTTCACGGAAGTGCAGATGACAACGTACACGTTCAAAACACAACACGATTGGTAGAAGAATTGGTGCAGGCAAATAAAGATTTTGACTGGTTGATTTATCCCGATAAAAATCACGGAATATTTGGTGGAAACACACGGCTTCACTTATATAACAAAATGACCAAATTTGTAAAAGAAAACCTCTAATATCTAAAAATAGCCTATCACGATGATAAAATTAAAAATGCCCAACACTTTAGCTTTATTGTTTTTTTTAATGGCTTTGGCATTGGCTGCAACCTGGATAATTCCTCAGGGACAATTTGATACTCAACTTAGTGAAAGCGGAAGAGCAATGGTCGTTCCAGGTTCTTATCAAGTGGCAGAAGAGCACAATTATTTGAGTCCGGTTTCTTTGTTTACTGCCATTCCGAGAGCTTTTGCAGATGCACAGGGAATTATTTTCTTTTTATTTATTATTGGAGGAGTACTTGCAATAATTAAAACCACGGGCACAGTTGATGCTTTATTAGGCAAGCTATTGGAAAGTCTTGGAAAAAAACCGGGCACTTTAATTTTCACCGTTGTTTTTGTTTTTGCACTACTTTCTAGCGTAATGGGTGCATCAGCAGAGTATATTCCGTTTGTTCTCATTCTTGTTGCGATGTGCAGGGCGATGAATCTCGATAGCTTAACAGCTGTGGGCATCATTATTGCCGGCTATGGAGTGGGTTATGGAACGGCAGCTTTTAACCAATACACCGTGGTGGTTGCAAATCCTATTGCCGGCTTAGATGCTTATGATGGCTGGCCTTTGCGATTGGCGATTCTTGTGCCCTTTTCATTAATTGCAGGACATCATATCTATAGATATTCATTAAAGGTCAAAAAAAATGCCACAGCGAGTTTAGTGTATGGCATTGAACCGCCCGCCGGAGCAGAACCTCCTAAAGAATATCCTTTACTTAAGTGGAGACACATAGTAATCCTATTGGGATTTTTTGCTGCTCTGGGTACAGCGGTATGGGGAATTGCAACACGGGGCTGGTATTTAACTGAGCTAGGTGCCGCTTTTCTCATTTTAGGTGTTTTTACGGCAATAATCGGAAAAATGGGACCTAGTCTTGCTGCTGAAAAATTTGTCATCGGTGCTAAAGACCTAGCAGAAACTGCATTGCTTGTGGGTATTGCCAGAGGTATTGCCTTAATAATGGAGGATGGTCAAATTCTTCACACTATTGTTCACGGCTTATCAGTGCCACTTTCTTCAGTTGGCCCTGAAGTTGCCGGTGTGGGAATGATGGGTATGCAAACCATTTTAAACTTTTTTGTGCCATCAGGAAGCGGACAGGCTTTTGTAACGATGCCGCTTATGGCTCCTTTGGGAGATTTAGTGGGGGTTTCCAGACCTATTTCTGTATTGGCATTCCTGTTTGGCGACGGATTTGCAAACATACTGGTTCCCACCAATGCCGTTTTGATGGGAATTCTGGGTCTTGCAGGTATTCCTTATGACAAATGGTTTAAGTTTTGTTTACCTTTATTGCTCAAACTTCTTGCTGCTGCTGCTGTTGTTATTGTAATTGCAGTAATGGTTGGTTATGCTTAAACACTTTATAAACTAGAAATTTAAAAAATAAAAGATGACTACAACAGAATCAAAACTCAATAAGGAGTTTTTAGGGCACCCTGCGGGTCTATATATTATGTTTCTTACTGAATTGTGGGAACGATTTAGCTTTTATGGGATGAAAGCCCTGTTAATTTTTTATTTAACAAAATACCATCTTTTTACAGATGATGCAAGTTATGTTTTAATCGGTAGCTATGCTGCTCTGGTTTATGCTATGCCTGTGCTTGGGGGCTATCTGGCAGATAAATATTTGGGCTTTAGAAAAGCTATTGTTTTTGGTGCTATTCTGCTGGTTTGTGGTCACTTGGGATTAGCATTTGAAGGCAACCAAGCCAGTATAGGTTCATCGGGTTTAGTTACTCAAGATAATTTTGCTCTTCAGGTTTTTTACTTTTCTTTAGCTTTGATTATCCTAGGCGTTGGCTTTTTAAAAGCAAACATTTCATCCCTTGTGGGGGAATTGTATGAAGTGGGAGATAGAAGAAGAGATTCAGGATTTACCATTTTTTATATGGGTATCAACATAGGAGCTTTTGCTGCCACATTTATTTGTGGGTGGCTTGGTGAAAATTATGGTTGGGGGTATGGTTTTGGTGCAGCAGGGATTGGGATGATTTTGGGTTTATTAACCTTTATCTATGGAAGACCGTATTACCTTGGTAAAGGAGAACCCAAAGATCTTAACAGACTTAATAAAAAAGTTTTTGGTCTTAAAACAGAACATCTTATTTATGTACTAAGCATCTTATCATTAGTTCTAATATGGCAGATGGTTCAAAGGCACACAGTTGTTGAATGGCTCTTGATTTTGGGTATTGTGGGGTCTTTTATCGCTATATTTTATTTTGCTTTTTCTCAGCCTGACAAAATAGTGAGAGACAGATTGATGGCTCTTTTGCTGTTAATAATATTTACGATAGTCTTTTGGGCATTGTTTGAACAAGCCTATGGTTCATTAAATTTATTTGCAGACCGTGTGATTGATCTCAATATTTTTGGATGGGAAATTTTAGCTCCTTATTTTTTAAGTTTAAACGCCTTGTTTATCATCACTTTAGCGCCTGTATTTGCCTGGCTTTGGATAAAAATTGGTAAATATAACCCCAATACGGCTGTTAAATTTGGTATAGCTATTTTACTTGTTGGACTTGGGTTTGGGGTACTTGTTTTTGGAATAAATATTTCAGAAACAGGAAAAGTGGCTGCGATTTTTCTTGTAATAACTTACTTGTTTCATACGATGGGTGAATTGTGTTTATCACCGGTAGGACTTTCTGCAGTAACGAAACTTTCTCCCGGAAAAATTGTCGGGTTTATGATGGGTGTTTGGTTTCTAGCCACGGCTGCTTCAGAATATTTGGCAGTTGTTTTGGCTCAAATTGCTTCAGTTGATTCTGTTGGGGAGGTTATTGATTTAGCACAAGCTAAAGCTGCTTATCTTGAGTTGTTTGAGTTGTTGTTTATCATTGGAGTAGTTTCCGGGGTATTATTATTAGCAATTTCACCGATTATTAAAAAATTAATGCACGGAGTAGATAGGGAATTAAACACTTAAAAAATTAAGTTGTTTGGGCATTAAGTATTGCAAAATATATATTTAGTATTTTTGGAACACTTTTTGTCTAAATTTCGTAAGCTTTTCAGCGAAAACCGACATTAATTAAAACAGTTATTATGAAGTATATTATATTATTGCTTGCATTTGTTCTGGTTCCACAGCTTGCTCAAGCTCAGGAAATCAAATGGATGACGATGAATGAAGCTCTGGAGGCGCAAAAGAAAAACCCCAAAAAAATATTTATGGATGTCTATACCGTCTGGTGTGGCCCCTGTAAATTGTTGGATAGAAACACCTTTACAAACAAAGATGTCATCAATTATTTAAACAAAAACTTTTATTCTGTAAAATTTAATGCTGAAGGTACAGAAGAAGTTACATTCAAGGGATTTACATATACAAATCCGCGTTACCAGGAAGGGCGAAAAGGAAGAAACGGCACCCACCAATTTACCTCAGCACTAAAAGTTACCGGATATCCCAGCCTTGCTTATTTTGATGAAAATGGTAATTTTATTCAAGCAGTTGCCGGATACAGGACCCCTCAGCAATTGGAGATTTTTCTAAAAATGATGGCGACAGATGACTATAAACGATTAACAACCACCGAGGCCTGGAACGAGTACCAAAAAAACTTTGTGAGTACTTTTCAATAAACAAAAACTTTAATTTAAAATAAAAGCGCCCTCTTTACCGGTATGGTGAAACGGGAGTTTTCTTTTTTGAGCCGTTTCGCGCCAGCGATTCACATAAGTGGTATAGTTACTGCCATCTGCAATGATTCTAATGGGTTTCAAACTATCTATCACTCGCTCCAAATGAACCTTTGGACTGTTTCTTAAAATCACGACATCCACACCATTCTTTGTCGCAGGATAGACACTCAAACTGTCTATAATAACAATCGTTTTTTGGTTGTAAACAAAAGTTTCTCTAATGGGTTGTGTTGTAAATTCTTTAATTTTCGAATGGGTTCTGTAAGTTATAATCATCCTTTCTTTGTTGAGTTGCCCCCCATCCAGAGATGAAAATAATGTAAGCTCATTTCCGTGTTTAAAACCAAAAATGGAGTTTCGGCTTTTGTGAAAAACAACAAACTCTTGAATGGCAGCTTCTTTTTTGTCCCAGATGATTAAAACTTGCAAGCAAATAACTGTGACTAAAAAGTAAATAAATCGTTTGTAAGAAAACTTATGAAGCACTAAAATCAAAGTGATAATCAATAAATAAAGTAGAACCATTTGTACTTTTGTGAATGTGAGTTCTTCAAAATAAAAACTCTTTTGGCTCGCTGCCCAGCGAATAAAGTTGACTAAACTCTCCAACAAAGTCGAATATCCTTCTGCCAAAAATGCAGGCAAAGATTTTATAATTGCTAAAACAATGATTAAAATCCCTAAACCCAATATCATTCCCAAAAAAGGCAATACCACCAGATTTGTAATAAAAAACAAACCGGGAAAATGATTGAAATAATAGATGCTCAAAAAGCTAACACCCAGTTGTGCAGAACAACTCACTGTAAAAATTTCCCATAGTTTTCTGTCAATAAAAGTTTTGGGACTGTAGTGTTTTTGTATCATAGGGTTGATCCAAATAATGGCAAAAACCGCGAGATAACTCATTTGAAATCCAATGTGAAATAGTAGATTTGGATTGAGCGTTAATAACAAAAATGCAGATGCAAGTAAGGTGTTAAAAGTGCTGGTTTCACGATTTGACTCCATCGCATACGCCAAAAAGGAAAACATAGTCACCGCCCTTAATACCGAAGGCGACAAACCGGCAATCACGGCAAATATCCACAGGCAAAGAACCACACAACAAATTTTGATAGTTTTGCCACTTCTCATTCGCTCAAGTGGCTTGAAAACAAATTGTAAAATGAGCATTATTATTCCCACGTGAAGTCCAGAGACTGCCAGAATGTGAACAGCCCCGGCTGCAGCAAAATCTGAATATACCTCCTGTGAAAGTTCTTGTCGTTGTCCAAGTAACAACGCATTAATTAATGCTAATGAATTTCCCTCAAAACCCTCCCTGATAAGCTGTTTATTGATGTGATTTCTTAGTTCAAAAGCCAGCCCTCTTAAGGTAGTTTTGCCTTTTCTTTGAAGAAAAATACCCTGCATATCGATGCGTAGTTGATGATAAATGCCCTGTTTGTTAAGATAGGCAGCATAATCAAATTGAAACGGATTTTTTGGAAGTGGAAGCTCTTGAAATTGGGTTCTTAAAAAAACCAAATCATCAACTGAAAGCTGGGAACCAAGAGAGTCTTTTGGTATGAGTAAAAGCACATCACCACGCACTTCTTTCTCATCAATCGACAGTATGGAAACGGTGTATTTTTCGTTGTATAAATCGGGTTTTAATTGTGATTTGATTTTTAATTGAAAGCTGTTTCTTTCAGCTTTAAAAGTTTCGTTTATATAATGGTCCTTATGGTTGAAAGGTTGATGCAATTGATAAACCCAGGCACCAAAAATAAAAAGTGAAACAAAAGCAAGCCCGCCAAACACACCATCCTGAAAAATCATTTTTCTGGCCCGAAACCACGCGATAAGAAGTTGTAATGAAATTAAAATCCCTGCAATTTGTATATGATTCAATCCAATCTCAAAAAAGTGACTACAGAGAATTCCTGCCAGATAGCACAAAGTGATTTTAAATGCTGTAATATTAACCAACCGCATAGCACAAAACTATTTTTCATAATAGCGGCTTTATAATTTAGGGAGCTTTTAAAAGGGGGAGAGTTTATAGCTTATGACACTAAAATAAGAAATATTTTAATTACTTTTAAAACTTAAATTTTAAAAACAAACAATTCTAAATACAATGAAAAAATTAATTGCTTTTTCGGTACTTTTCCTTGGGACATTGAGTCTCCTGGCACAAGATGTAATGACCCCAGAAAAACTATGGGAACTCGGCAGGGTCTCTGCTCTAGGGATTACTAAAGATGGCAATGCTGTTGTTTATCGTGTCACAACGCCCTCAGTTGAGGATAATGATTTTAGCAGTAAAGTATATTCAGTGCCCATTTCAGGCGGAGTGGCTACTGAAGTTGAAGACCACAGTGCAATGATTCACGATAAAAACCTTTCGCCCGATGGCAATCACCTTTTATATCACAAAGCCGTAAAACTTCAAAAGGTCTTGGGA
>DAINOA010000049.1:0-318 GCA_036735625.1 Planktosalinus sp.
TATGGCAGCTCCATACGATTTAACATCTGCTTCAGAGTTGGTATAGGTTTGAAACGCTTTAAAGTCTCCTTGTTGCAATGCCAGCAGAGAGAGCGAATTGTCACCCACTTCACCATAAAGGGGCACTAGCACAGTTTCATTAGAGATGAAGTCTTTATATTGGTTGTAATAACCACTAAAGTCAATGATTACTCTTCCCAATCTTGCTCTATAACCTATTTCGGCTGCGGTTACTTGTTCCGGCTTTACAATATTCACATTTGCAGCTTCGGGAGCACCAGCGTTTACAGAGCTGAGTGAAAAGGCATTTTCATAAGC
>DAINOA010000049.1:328-14452 GCA_036735625.1 Planktosalinus sp.
TCTTCCAAATTCTAAATATTCTTCATATGAGTTTTGAGTTATTGAGTTTTCATAAGCATCTCTACCAGAAATTGTAGCATTTGTACTTCCTGTTGCAGCAGCTCCGGCTCCACTCACGGGGAATGTTCTTACATAACGATCAAGATTTGCTTCTGCAGAACCCACTAAAATAGCTCTACCCACATCAAGACCTATAAATAAATCCTGTGTTGTTGGGTTTCTAAAACCGGTTTGTACAGAGCCTCTGATGTTGTGATTTCTTTTTTCACCGGCTGTATATGCAGCGGATATTCTTGGAGAAAAACTGCCTTCAAATAATTCAGATTCATCATAACGAACAGACCCTGTTAGCTTTAGCCTATCGTCAACGAGTTTTTTCTGAACTTGTAAATAGGCACCATATTCATTGTAAGAAATTGGGCCATCAAAATCTGTAAAAATGGTTCCAAACGAATTCAATTTGTATTCTCTGAAAGATCCTCCAACCTGAACTTCTGCTATATCCGGCATTAAATGCGTAAAGTTGTAATTGGCATCTGCATGACGCAATTGAGAAGCATCTTTAAATTGAGAACCTGTTGCCAAGTCTGGATTGTTTGTTACTTGATTGAAAGCATTATTGAAGCCCTCAGTCCCAGGCTCTAATCTACCTGTATCTGCAGTTTGTCTTCCCAAAGCGTGTGCTTGTTCCGGGCTTAGACCTGAAAGTGTTCCCTGGATGAATGCTCCTGCATACTCACCAAACCATTGTGAGTCTGGCTTCCAAAATCTGTTTACGTTGATTCCTGTAAAACGCATATCATAGGAGTCTCCGGCACTTTCGTCTGTGATATAGCCTCTTAAAAAGAAGTTGTTATTTTTGAATTCAATTTTATGTTGTTGTAAGAAGAAATTATCAATTGCATAGCGGTTTGCACCTTGATAGATTGTAGAGCCCACACCAATTTTTCCAACATAGCTTATTTCAAAATCATTTGCCCATGGCCTGTAATGCAATGCGGCATCAAACTTAACGCTTTCTGCGTTGTAGTCTGTGAGGTCACTTTCATGATACCCTGTTCTGCTTACATTTTCACTGGGAAGCAAATTTACAGCCCCGGCTGGGATTACTCCAAGGTTTGCAAGAGCTTCACCTACGCCTTTAATATTTGTACTCACTTCATCACCATAAACATTCAGACCGTCATAGTTGGGATGTGAGCGGTCTCTTCCCGGGTTGAGTACATCTACTTCACTTACTGCAAACCAGTCTGTTCCCTTGAGGTAAGAGAAATTAGCTTTGGCAGCAAATTTATCAGAGAATTTTTTGGCAACTCTTACGCCAAAGTCAAAAAAACTATTGTCACCTGCAGCTTCTTGAGAAGTAATACCTTGTTTGTAATAAGCACTGATTCCTTCAAAATCAAACGGATTTTTGCTGGTCATAAATAAAATCCCGTTAAAGGCATTTGCCCCATAAAGTGCAGAAGAAGCACCCGGTAGAAGTTCTACACTATGCACATCAAGTTCAGTCATTCCCAGTAAATTTCCCAAAACAAAGTTAAGGGCAGGAGCAGCGTTGTCCATTCCGTCAACAAGTTGTACAAAACGCGTGTTTGCGAAGGTTGCAAAACCACGTGTATTAACAGATTGGAACGTCAAACTGTTGACATTGACATCAACACCTTTGAGGTTTTCAAGCCCGCCATAGAAGGAGGCAGCGGCCGTGTTTTTAATTTCTTTAAGCCCGAATCTTTCAACGGTTACCGGAGACTCAAAAATACGCTCTGGTGTTCTGGATGCAGAAATTACTATTTCATCCAGAGCACTTCCTTCATTCAAAACAGCGGCAATGACTTGGTTGTTGTTTGTAACTTCGTAAGACTGAGATTCAAAACCCACACTGCTTATTTGAAGCGTAAATGGGGGTGCTTGATCGACAGTAAGTGTAAAATTACCATCAAAATCTGTCACAGTTCCCTGCGTGGTGCCGGTTACTATGACGTTTGCTCCCAAGACGGCGAGATTATTATTGTCCACAACATTTCCGGTTATCGTTGTTTGGGAATAAGTTGTAAAACACAATAAAAATAGAATTAAGGGGAAAAATGTTTTCATATCTTATGTTTATAAATTAGCGACACCAATATAGCTAAATTTAATTAGATATGACAAAATTATTTTTTTACAGTACTATTTTATTCTACCGTTACAGATTTTGCTAAATTTCTAGGCTGATCAACGTTTCTGTCTAGTAAAACAGCAATGTGATAAGATAAAAGTTGTAATGGAATTGTAGTGACAAGTGGCGTTAGAGATTCCGGAGTTTTTGGCACTTCAATCACATAGTCTGCCATATTGGCGACTGTTGTATCGCCTTTAGTAACTACAGCGATGATGATGCCTTTTCTTGATTTTATTTCCTGTATGTTACTCACTACTTTATCATAATGGTTACTGTTTACAGCAATAACCACAACGGGCATTTCTTCATCGATAAGCGCTATGGGGCCGTGTTTCATTTCGGCGGCGGGATATCCTTCAGCATGGATATAGGAGATTTCTTTTAGTTTTAAGGCGCCTTCAAGAGCAACAGGAAAATTATATCCTCTTCCAAGATACAGAAAGTTTCGGGCATCTTTGAATATCTTGGCTATTGATTTGATATGATCATTAGATTTTAATGCATTTTCTACCCGTTTTGGTATTAAATCTAATTCTCTTAAATAAATAGTATAATCTCTAAATGAAATGGTGCCTTTGACACTTGCCAATTTTAGAGCGATGAGGGTTAAAACTGTTATTTGAGTTGTAAATGCTTTTGTGGATGCAACACCAATCTCAGGCCCTGCGTGAGTGTAAGTTCCGCTGTGGGTTTCTCTGGAAATAGTGGAGCCCACCACGTTACAAACTCCATATACAAAAGCACCTTTAGACTTTGCCAGCTTTATGGCAGCAAGTGTATCTGCCGTTTCACCACTTTGAGAAATTGCAATAACAACATCTTTTTCTGTAATGATGGGGTTTCTGTATCTGAATTCTGATGCATATTCAACTTCAACCGGAATTCTTGCAAGGTCTTCAAAAATATATTCTGCTACGAGGCCTGCATGCCATGATGTTCCACAGCCAATAATAATGATACGATTTGCATTGATAAATTTTTGAATGTGGTCTTCTAGTCCTCCCACTTTGATTAGCCCTTGATCTGCTAAAAGCCTGCCTCTGAAGGTGTCTTTTATGGCAGAGGGTTGTTCATAGATTTCTTTCATCATAAAATGATCAAAGCCCCCCTTTTCAATTTGTTCAAGATTGAGTTGGAGTTCTTGAATGTAAGGTTCTACCAGAGAGTCGTCTTTTATTTTTCTAATCTTTACACCTTTGTGTCTTCTAATTACTGCCATTTCTTCATCCTCAAGATAAATGGCGTTGTTAGTATATTCTATAAAGGGTGATGCATCACTTGCCACAAAAAATTCATTTTCACCCAATCCAATTGCAAGTGGACTACCCAATTTTGCAACTACGAGTTCGTCTGGTTTTGCTTTGTCAAACACAACAATTGCATAAGCACCTACTACTTGATTTAGGGCAATTTGAACGGCTTTTCCAAGCTTAACTTTTTCTTTTTTAATTACATCTTCAATGAGGTTTACAAGAACTTCTGTATCTGTATCTGAATGAAAATGGTAGCCTCTTTTTATGAGTTCTTTTTTAATGGAGTCATAATTTTCTATAATTCCATTATGTATAATTACAAGATTGCCTGAATTTGAATAGTGAGGGTGTGAGTTGATATCATTTGGTACTCCATGAGTAGCCCATCTGGTGTGTCCAATTGCTAGTGTCCCTATTGTTGGCGTTTCTTCCTTGATTTTTTGTTCAAGGTCAATAACCTTGCCTTTGGTTTTGGATAATTGAATTTCCTTGCCGTCAAAAATTGCAATGCCTGCGCTGTCATAACCGCGGTATTCAAGTCTTTTTAGACCTTTTAAAACGATGGGGTATGCCTCTCTGTGGCCAATATAACCTACAATTCCACACATAACTCTATTTAATTATTTATTTCTGTATAGTAGATGTTTAACTTTACTTTATCATCCGGGTTTGATGGATTTGAACCGTGAAGAACGGTTCCTTCAGGAGAAACCACATTTGCTGAAGGGATACGTTCAATACCCAATGGAAGGGTATTTTGAAGTGCTTGTGATGAAATCAAATTAATATTTTGACTTACTACTAGCCCAAGTCTTACATTTGTTGAATCTTTATTAATTACATTACTAATGTGGTTTGTGATTCTCAAACGATATTGAGTGCCATTTCCATTTGCATCTCTTTGAACTCTACCCAGGTGATTTGTTTTAAAATTTAAAATATCTGTTGGGGAAGTATTGTTGTCAAGTTGATAATCGAGCAAAACCCTATTGTTATTCAAATCATATAGAAAAATTCGCTCCGGTTCAGTACTACCGCCGCTTACAATGTTTTTATTAACTTTAAATGTGAGATTAGCCTCATTAATAATCCATTTTTTATCTCTTAGGTCTTCCAGTTCATCAGGAATATTGTTGCCGTTTTGGTCTTTGCCAAAGAGTTCAATCACGGTAACTGTTCCGGCACCTCCTTTTAAATAGAGATTTTCTGCTCCTGTTATGACAGGGTTATTTAAGGTGTTCTCGAGTTCTGGGGGCAGGTTATTTTTGAACGTATTGACATTGATTCCGTTTAAAGAAAGGGATAATGTTTCTTCAATTCTTTCCTCTTCCATTCTTGATGATTGAATTCTGCCGGCACCTCCACCACCAGTATCGTCATCTTTTTCATAGATCATTTCTATGGCTGCATTACTTAAATCTAAAAGTACAAGGTTACCTTCATTGGTAATGGCCTCTGCAATAAAATAAATGCCTCTAAAATGATTTTTAAAATTGGTATTGTTCAACAGTACATCCGATCCTTCTTTGTCTAATATTTTTTCTTTGAATAACTGAATGGCTGTTTCGTTTAATTCTACTCTCAATCGAGGAGATAATTTATCCTCATCTTCTTCTCCTTGATTTATAGTGATGGGTAAATTTGAAGGTAAAAATTCATCTGTTTCAAATAACAATTCACCAAGAAAATTTTGAAAAATGGGGCCTTGATTTGAATAATAGAGTTGCGGTAAATCAAATCCTGATGTTGGATCAAAATCTCTTAGAAAAAAATTTGATTCATAAACAGAGAGTTTGATTTTAGAATCGCCAAAAATTGAGTCTAAAATAAAGGTTTGATCATCACCGGTTCCTTCAGCAGTGCTAAAGTAAGGGAGGTTTAAAATCACTTTTTTAATTTCAGGGTTTTCTCCAAAAGAGGGATTTGTTTGATCTAGTGTAAGTTGAGACAATATGCTTGACTCTGTAATGCCATAAACAGGATCACTATAAACACCCAGTTGATATACGGGAAGGTTGTTTGTCTGAACTGGAAAAGCTCTTCTGCTGTAAGCCACAACAGAAGCCTGCTCATATAGATCAAATTCAAAGTTTGGGTCTGCTATAATGTCACTACCCACAGAGTTGAAATCTTCTTGACATGAAGTAACTATAAATACTAAGAACAAAAGGGTAGATAGCTTGTACAAAAGATTTGTATATTTCATTATTAAAAAAGGTAATATGTTTTATGATAGAACTTTGGTGGTGTAAAAGTCGATATACGCTTCCTGAAACTCCTCTTTATTGTGAAATTTTAACACAGGTTTATCGATTTCTTTAAGAAATGTTACAAGTTGAGAAGGGATTTCACTAGAACCAATAATAATAGCATCAGAATTTTTAACTGCAATTTTCATCAGGTTGACATAAGAAGGGTCTTTTAATTCAACAATGTCTTCTTCTTCAATGCCATCAAACATTAATTTGACATCGACTTCTTTGTCAAGTGTTCCAGAGAAGCCTTGATTGTAAATTGAAGTAACAATTTTACTGTTTTCAAAGAGGGGCTCGTTGCCATAATATTTTTTTAAATAGAGTGGCAGAAAAGAGGCTAGCCAACCGTGCACGTGAATAATGTCTGGAGACCAGTTTAGTTTTTTTACGGTTTCAATAACTCCTTTTGCAAAAAAAATTCCTCTTTCATCATTGTCAGGATAAAAAACGCCATCCTCATCTGCATAGGTTGCTTTTCGTTTAAAGTAGTCATCATTTTCAATAAAATAAACCTGCATTCTTTCTTTTGGAATAGAAGCAACTTTGATAATAAGGGGCATATCAAGGTCATTGATTACAAGATTCATACCCGATAAACGAATAACTTCGTGTAATTGATGCCTCCGTTCATTAATATTTCCATAACGGGGCATAAAAATTCTTATTTGTCCATCTTTACTATTCACCGCTCTGGGCGCTTCAAACGACATCGAAGAAATCTCGGTCTCAGGTAAGTATGGGATTACTTCTGACGACACATACAAGACTCTTTTATCTTTCATAAATCAATTCTTTATTCTAGTTAGGGTTTAAAAAACACGCAAAATTACGAAAATTTATGCAGATTGAACAGATTATATTAAGTTTGCAGCCCAATCAAAAATCTTTCATGAGGGTATTCAACAACTTTAATGCCATAAACAAGGCATTGACCTCTATCAATCAAGAAGAGGTAACAATAGGATTTGTACCCACGATGGGGGCTTTACACAAGGGGCATCTTTCTCTTATTGAAAAAGCCTGCACTGAAAATGACTATGTGATTGTTAGCATATTTATAAACCCTACACAATTTAACAACCCTTTAGATTTTGATGCATACCCCCGAACAGTAAATCAAGATCTCGAGTTACTTGAACCATTTGATAATAAGGTTTTGACATTTATACCTCAGGTTGAAGATATCTACCCAAACGGGATTGAATCTCAACATTTTAATTTTGGTGGAATTGAAAACCAGATGGAAGGGAAATTCAGACCCGGTCATTTTGACGGAGTGGGAACAGTATTATCATCCTTTTTTAAACTGCTTCAACCCAATAATGCCTATTTTGGCGAAAAAGATTTTCAGCAGCTTCAAATAGTAAAAAAGCTTGTTGAAATCCAAAATTTTCCAGTGAATATTATTGGTTGCCCCATTTTAAGAGAAGCATCAGGTCTTGCAATGAGTTCTAGAAATAAGCGACTTAATGAGAGTCAGCTTTTAGAGTCCAAATTGATGTTTAAGGTTTTGAAGGATGTTAAAGAACATTTTGGCACAAAAAGTGCTAATGAACTAAAGCAAGAAGTTCAATATGCTTTTAAAAACAACCCAGAATTGAAATTAGAATACTTTGAAATTGCTGACGAAAGTACATTAAAACCCTTGCAAAAGTTTAAAAATAACAAAAAATACCGCGCGTTTATTGCAGTTTTTGCCGGTGAGGTTAGGCTGATTGATAATATCGCACTAAATTAATTATCTTTGCAAAATGTTTGTACACGTTGTAAAATCTAAAATTCACAGAGTAAAAGTCACAGGGGCAGACTTGAATTATATTGGCAGTATTACCATTGATGAAGACTTGATGGATGCCGCAAATATTGTTCAAGGTGAAAAAATTCAAATTGTTAATAATAACAACGGAGAACGCATAGAAACCTATGCTATTCCGGGTCCCAGAAACAGTGGCGAGCTTACACTTAATGGAGCTGCAGCCAGAAAAGTAGCTGTGGGTGACGTACTTATTTTAATTACCTATGCGATGATGGAAATAGAAAAGGCAAGAACATTCAAGCCCGCTCTCATTTTTCCTGATGAAGAAACCAACCTTCTCAAATAAAGTTGAAAAAAAAAATCATTCATTTCCTGAAAATAGCCCTTCCACTTCTTTTGGGAATTTTCCTTATTTGGTATTCATACAATAAATTTTCACCGGAGCAATTACAAGATATTAAAACGCACTTTCAGGAAGCTAATTATGGCTATGTTGCTCTATCTATATTCTTTGGTATTCTAAGTAATATTTCCAGAGCGATACGTTGGGGCTATTTGTTTGAGCCCATGGGTTATAAACTCAAGTTCTCAAATAAAATCCTAGCAGTTTATATCACTTATTTAATGAATTTGTTTATTCCAAGAAGTGGCGAAATCTCCAGAGCACTCGTGGTTAATAAATATGAAGATGTACCTTTTGACAAAGCATTTGGAACCATCATTTCTGAACGCGCTTTTGACTTTTTCATTCTTCTCATTTTTATAGGTGTGACCATAAGTCTTCAATTCCCTTTAATCTCCGGTTTTTTTCAAGATGAAAATTTTGATTTGTTCAAAATTTATATTGCTATAGGAGTTGCTGTTCCAATACTTTTTTTAGCTTTTTATTTTCTCAAAAAATCAAATTCAACACTCAGTCAAAAAATCAAAACATTTATTTCCGGGTTAAAAGAAGGAATATTGAGCATCTTCAAAATAAAACAAAAATGGGCATTTTTGGGACATACTTTATTTATTTGGTTGATGTATATCTGCATGTTTTATGTTATGATTTTTGCGTTGCCTGAAACCTCTGGGATTTCTATTCCTGCTATTTTAACCGCATTTGTTGTGGGGAGTTTGACAATTGCCTTTACAAATGGAGGGTTTGGTTCTTATCCTTTTTTTACAGCAGCACTTTTATTGCTCTTTAATGTTCCGGAAACCGCTGGAACAGCATTTGGCTGGCTGGTGTGGACATCGCAAACTGTTGCAGTAATTATTTTTGGAGGTCTATCATTTCTAATGCTTCCGGTTTTAAACAAAGCAAAATAATTTATACCTTTCCATCTTAAATTTTAAAAAACATTACTATGGCTAAAAGTTTTCTTTTTGCAATATGCTTTTTTATGGTTTCAAATCTTTCATCACAAGTGCTTTATGAAGAATTTAATTCTACAAAACTTGGTGAAACCAGACAATTAAAAATTCAGCTTCCGCGAAATTATGAAACAAATACAAATAAGGTTTACCCTATTGTCCTGGTGCTTGATGGTGATTATCTCTTTGAACCCGTTGCCGGAAATGTAGATTATTATTCTTATTGGGAAGAAATGCCTGAAGCCATTATAATAGGAATTATGCAATCAGGTTTGCGTGAGCAGGATGGCTTATATGACGACACAAATTTCTTTCCCACAGAAACAGGAGCTAATTTCTTTGAGTTCATTGGCCTTGAATTAATACCTCATATAGATCAAAAATACAGAACCGCAAAATTCATTCTTGCAATAGGCCACGAGTTCACTGCAAACTTTATAAACTATTATCTTTTCAAAGACCCACCACTTTTTAATGGCTATTTATCGCTAAGCCCGGATTTAGCACCCTTAATGGAAACCCGCATACCCGAAAAACTCGCCATATCTCCACACAAAATATTTTATTATCTGGCAACTGGATCAAATGATATTAAACCCATAAGAGATATTACCCTGGAATTGGACAAAGGAATGCGTGCCATTAATAAGGAAAATATTAATTATTATTTTGATGATTTTGAAGGGGCTTCTCATTATTCGCTTGTGGGGAAAGCGATTCCGGCAGCTTTAGAGGAAATATTTTCTATTTACAGACCCATTAGTAAAAAAGACTATGATGAAATCATTTTAAACCTTCAAACGCCGGTTTTTGATTATTTAATAACAAAATACAAAACCATAGAAGATTTGTTTGGTTTTAAAGCAACCTTACGTGAAAATGATATCATTGCAATTGCCTCCGCCGCAGAACGCAAAAAGGAATGGGCATCACTGGAACAAGTAGCTCAGCTTGCACGAAAAGAACACCCTGATAAAGTTTTAGGAGCCTACTATTTAGGGCGCTTTTTTGAAGAAACCGGAGAGCCCAGAAAAGCCATGCGCACCTACCAAGGAGCTTATGAACTTGAAGAAGTGGGCTTTATCACCATTGATTTACTGCTTGATAAAGCAGATAAAATCAAACAAGATTTTGGATTCTAATGGCAAAAATAAAATCAGCTTTTTTTTGTCAAAATTGTGGAACTCAATTTGCCAAATGGCAGGGGCAATGCACAGCTTGTAAAGAATGGAACACCATCACAGAAGAACTCATTGAAAAGCCGGAAAAAGTTAGCTGGAAAACATCAGAGAGTCCAAAATCGCGCGTTGCAAAACCTTTAAAAATAAACGAAATAGACTCGTCAACCGAAGCCCGCCTCGACACAAAAAATGAAGAGTTTAACCGCGTGCTGGGTGGAGGAATTGTTCCGGGGTCTCTAATTTTACTTGGAGGAGAACCGGGGATAGGAAAATCAACATTACTTTTACAAATTGCACTGCAAATGCCTTATAAGTTGCTCTATGTTTCAGGGGAAGAAAGCCAGAAACAAATAAAAATGAGAGCAGAGCGCATCACTTCAAAAAGCGATACGTGTTTTATCCTTACCGAAACCAAAACTCAAAATATTTTCAGACAAATTGAAGAACTGCAACCGGAAATTGTTGTTATAGATTCAATTCAAACACTTCACAGTGACTATATAGAAAGTAGTGCCGGAAGTATTTCCCAAATTAAAGAATGCACCACAGAACTTATTAAATATGCCAAAGAAACCGCAACACCGATACTATTAATTGGTCACATCACTAAAGATGGTAACATCGCGGGACCTAAAATACTTGAACATATGGTTGATACGGTATTACAGTTTGAAGGAGACAGAAATCATATTTACAGGATTTTAAGGGCACATAAAAACCGGTTTGGCTCCACACATGAAATTGGTATTTATGAAATGCTTTCAGATGGATTGCGGGAAGTATCAAACCCCAGTGAAATTTTAATTTCTAAAAACGAGGAAGTGCTTAGCGGTACTGCAATTGCCGCCACCTTAGAAGGCATCAGACCTTTGTTGATAGAAATTCAGGCATTGGTAAGTACTGCCGTTTATGGAACTCCTCAACGCACCACCACAGGATACAATGCTAAGCGACTCAATATGATATTGGCAGTTTTAGAAAAGCGAGCCGGTTTTCGTCTAGGCGCCAAAGATGTGTTTCTCAATATTACCGGGGGCATCACTGTAGATGATCCGGCTATTGACCTCGCCGTGGTAGCAGCCATACTTTCCAGTAATGATGATATTGCATTGCCAAAAGATATTTGCTTTGCCGCAGAGGTGGGTCTCGCAGGCGAAGTGCGTCCCGTTGCAAGAGTAGAACAACGCATCCTGGAAGCAGAAAAATTAGGCTTTGCCACGATTATGATTTCTAAATATTGCAAAATACCCAAATTAAACTCGGGAATTCACATCCAAAAAGTTGCAGGAATTGAAGAAGTTGTTGCCTATCTTTTTGGCTAAAGTTGGGTGTTCTCATGATATTTTAAGAAATTAGCATTTGTCAATTAAGCCAATCCATGCAAACTCCATTTTCATCAAAACTTCCTGAGGTTTCAACAACCATTTTCACTGTGATGAGTCAATTGGCAAATGAACAAAACGCCATCAATTTATCTCAGGGATTTCCGGGGTTTAAGAGTGATCAATCACTCATTGATTTAGTGACCAAAGCTATGAACGATGGTCACAATCAGTATGCCCCAATGGCGGGACTTTACGCTTTACGCGAAAAGGTTTGTAAAAAAATAAACTCACTTTGCAACAGCAACTACAACCCGGAAACAGATATCACCATCACTGCGGGTGCCACTCAGGCAATTTTTACTGTGATTTCGGCTTGTATTTCAAAAGACGACGAGGTTATTTTGTTTACTCCTGCTTATGATTGTTATGAACCTGCCATTATGCTTCAAGGTGGCAAACCCATCAATATCTCGCTTAAACTTCCCGACTTTTCAATCGATTGGAATGAGGTGAAAGAAAAAATAAGCTCAAAAACTAGAATGATTATTATCAATAGTCCTCATAACCCAAGCGGGACGGTTTTGAGCCAAGAAGATTTATTGATTTTACAGGAATTGGTTCGTAATACCGGTATTTTGATTTTAAGCGATGAGGTTTATGAGCACATCATTTTTGATGGGCTGAAACATCAAAGTGTTGCCGCTTTTTCAGAACTTGCAGTGCGTTCCTTTATTACCGCCTCTTTTGGAAAAACTTTTCACAATACCGGTTGGAAAATGGGCTATTGCGTTGCTCCCCGAGAGTTGATGAGGGAGTTTCAAAAAGTGCACCAGTTTAATGTGTTTTGTGTGAATCATCCCATTCAAGTGGCACTGGCCACTTATCTTGAAAATCCCGAAAAATATTTGAGCCTTTCTGCATTTTATCAACAAAAGCGCGATTTATTTTTAGATGGAATTAAAGGTTCCCGATGGGAATTTACACCGGCTTCAGGCACTTATTTTCAACTGCTTTCTTTCAAAAATATCACTCAGGAAAAGGATGTAGATTTTGCAAAAAGATTGACTATAGAAAACAAAGTTGCATCGATTCCAATTTCGGTATTCAATAAGAAAAATGAAGATCCAAAGATGCTTCGGTTTTGTTTCGCCAAAAGTGAGGAAGCCCTTAATCAAGCAACTGAAATTTTGAGAAAATTATGAAAGACGAATTAAAAGTAGCACTCATTCAAACCACTTTAGAATGGGAGAACAAGGAAGTCAACAAAAACCATTTTCAGAAAAAAATTGAATCCATCCAAGAAAAAGTTGATTTGATTATTTTGCCAGAAATGTTCACCACAGGATTTACAATGAATGCGGCACCATTAGCAGAAACAATGAATGGAGCAACAGTTGACTGGATGAAAAAAATGGCAGAATTAAAAAATGCAGCAATTACCGGCAGTGTTATAATTGAAGAAAATCACAATTATTACAACCGCCTGCTTTTTGTAACTCCAGATGGTGAAATAAAAAATTATGATAAGCGACACCTCTTTTCGTTGGCTAATGAGCATGAAACCTATACTTCTGGAACTAAAAAATTAATTATTGAATACAAAGGATGGAAAATTTGTCCTATGATTTGTTATGATTTGCGGTTTCCGGTTTGGGCAAGAAATGTAGAGGACTATGATTTGCTGTTATTTGTTGCAAACTGGCCTAAAGCAAGAATTAAAGCATGGGATGTATTACTTCAAGCAAGAGCAATTGAGAATATGGCATATTGTATAGGGGTTAACAGAATTGGTGCAGACGGTAAAGGGTTTGACTATGTGGGTCATTCTGCGGTTAATGATGGATTGGGTAAATTTTTACTTGATGAGTATTTAGAAAAAGAGGCAATTTATTTAACCACTTTAAGTAAGCTACATTTGCATGAAATTAGAAAAAAACTACATTTTTTAGGAGATAAAGATTTATTTAAATTCCTATAACTGTCTAATAAAAAGTGTTAAATGGGTAACATTTTAACAAAAAAAGGTTTTCTTAATCTAATCTTATTCACTAAATTTATAGCCTTATTTTCAATCAATTAATTTTTACTTAAACTAAAACTTTTACACATGAATTTTAAAAATTACTTAAGCCTGCTATTTTTAGTATGCTTTGTGGGTTTTGTAAACGCACAAGAAGAGACATTCCCCCCTGTTGACCATGGGTTTTTTGCAACACCAACAATAGTTCCCAGTTTTGCTGAGCAAATGCGAAATGGAACTTTTATTGAAGGTCTAAGCGGGTTGGAAGAAAGAGAACAAATTGACGGTCCGGAGGTAAATCCTAGACACAAACATGTTAACAATGTTATACCCGGAAAAGGTCTTCCTGTAGAAGGTCAGGAGGATCCTCTTGCCAGAGCTGCTGCACAGGCTTTAAAATATCCCGGTAGGGCTCCTATTTATACAAACTTGAATGCAAACAATGGCCCTTCATTTACGCCTACAGACCCAACAGTCGCTGTTGGTCCAAACCACGTGATTGCAGGTTGGAATATTGGATTTAGAATTTTCAATAAAGATTTGACTCCTATCACAAACTCTGCGTCTTTAAATACTATATTTTCCGGAGCAGTTATTGGTGACCCCATATTTTTATATGATCACGCGACAGACCGTTTTGTGATTACTGAATTTAGTAACAATCCCAACGGGTTTAAAGTTGCTATCTCTCAAGGTCCGGATCCTATAAATGATGGATGGTTTGTATATCAGGGACAATTCAATACCGGTTCATTTCCGGATTACACCAAGTTTTCTATATGGCACGATGGTTATTATGTAACGGCAAATA
>DAINOA010000050.1:0-14440 GCA_036735625.1 Planktosalinus sp.
TACCTGGATTGAACTCGCTGAAAATCAAAATTGTGGCTGGTGGATTACCTCAGCACTTGAAAGCAATGTGGGATTGAACGCCATAGCACAATATACTTTTACAAAAAATAGTAACTTGCCACAAGGATTGGGAACCGGAAGTTTGTCTGAAAATAATCTACAATCTCCCTTAGAAGTCAAAGATGGATTTTTAACATACAACACTTTAAAAGACTGGGGGATTGATTTTGTTTTGTAAAATAACTAACTTTCTAAAATTCAAAAATAAATTAATAACAAAATATTATAAAAAGAAATTAGAAGAATTGTAAATATGTGCAACAAAAGCTTTAGATTTTTGTAAACCTAGCAAAGTTTTTATTTTTAAAATGAAATATTTATGGGCTTAAATAAAACATTTTTAATCTGTTATATTACACTAATAACAATTAGCTTATTTTTTCCAGCTTGTGGTTTTGGGCAATCAAAAAAAACTGAAAATTTTACATTTACAATAGAATTTTATCCTTCTTTTATCAATGACTCTAAATTAATAGTTTCAAAAATTGGTAATAATAAATTTGTAGAAATAATTGAAATTAGAGCAACAGGAACTTTTAGTGAAAAACCAAACGATAATAAACTACATGGTTTTACTAAAATATCTAAGAAAGAACTACTTAGGAATGATTTTGTTTCCAAAAAATATTTTTCAGACACCATTTACTTAAAAGTACTTGAATCCGTTCATTTTAGTGATAAAATTTTGGATTCATTATTTTTAAACCTAAATGATTATCAATTGCATAAACAAAAGTCTTTAAAGATTCCTCAAGGGATTATAGTTGGTGATGGCATCGATATTTTCCTCGAATATAAAACCAAAAAGAGGACAAATAAATTTCATTTTGAATATATAAGGAGAGAACACCTTGATGAGATTAATATGCTTAGATTAATTTTTCAAATTGCAGAGAAAAGTTTTAAAAAAGATGAAACATTTGATTACATCGAGAAACTTCAAAACTATATGAGGTTTGGATTGATAACAAGAGTAATTAATAAAAAACCATTGGAAATTAGCGCATATGGTTATTATAATGATGATTTTAGTTTAGGGGAAAAGTTTTTGAATACATTGCCTAAAAATGAACCCATTATTTTAGATATAAGAAATCTTAGGGGAACATATTTAATCGAAGTTTTTAAAAGTTATTTTAACAAGAATGATGATTTAAACATTTACTGGTTAATAGATGATAATTGGGAATATAGAAGAATTAGATACGGGCATGATTTTATGAAAGCTTATCTAGATAGAGATGAATTATTGAAAGATTTAAAATTAGAAAATTAATATTTTTTTCTAATCGTTGAGCCATTTCAAAATGCTTGTATCCCCTTTAAAACTTTCCGATTATTGTATTATACCATTAACCATTAAACCAATAACCAATCCCGATAGCTATCGGGACCAATAACCAAGAATCAAATTGAAAGATACGTTACGACATCAAGGAAAACGACAACAACTCGTTAAGTTAATTAAAGCCAAAGGAATTCAAAATGAAATCGTTTTGAAGGCAATAAGTAAAATCCCCCGGCATTTGTTTATAGACTCCGGCTTTGAAGACCACGCCTATGAGGATAAGCCGTTTCCCATTGGTGCAGATCAAACTATATCTCAGCCCTATACCGTGGCAAGACAAACAGAATTGCTCGATGTGAAAAAAGGAGATGTTGTTTTGGAAATTGGTACAGGAAGCGGCTATCAAGCTGCAGTGCTTCTTGAAATGGGCGTTGTGGTTTATACCATAGAACGGCAAAGGGAGTTATTTAAAAAAACAAACCTATTTCTGCCAAAAATTGGCTACCGTCCCAAAAAAATGGTTTTTGGCGACGGTTACAAAGGCTTGCCTGAATTTGCTCCTTATGATGGAATTGTGGTAACTGCCGGAGCACCTTTTGTTCCCAAACCCCTAATGGAACAACTCAAAATAGGAGGGAGGTTGGTCATTCCTTTGGGTGAAGATATACAGATTATGACTGTATTTACCAGAACATCTGAAAAAGAGTTTGAGAAAAAAGAGTTTGGCGAGTTTCGGTTTGTTCCGCTTTTGGAAAATAAAATTTGATTATAAAAAAAAATACTTAACTTTAAGTTCATAAATTCCACTAAAGATGAAGAAGATTACTTTTTTTTTACTCGTTTGGAGTTCTGCCGTTTTTTCTCAAAATTATACAAGTTATTTTACAGGTAATCCTGTGGATGTGACCACTAATCCTGAATTTGGAATTTGTCTTATGGGTGGATCAGTTGAGAATGATGAAGCGATGGTGTGGTTTTTAGAAAAAGCAGATGGAGGTGATATATTGGTTTTGAGAGCCTCAGGCAGTAATGGGTATAATGAATATTTCTATTCAGAATTGGGAGTTACTGTCAACTCTGTTGAATCTATTGTGATTCACAATCCAGCAGGAGCACTAGAACCTTATGTATTGCAAAAAGTAGCTCAAGCAGAAGCTATTTGGTTTGCTGGTGGTAACCAGTGGAATTATGTTAACTATTTCAAAAACAATGCGATGCAAGATGCTCTCAATCATCATATAAATGTTAAACAAGCAGTTATTGGAGGAACAAGTGCCGGAATGGCCATTTTGGGAAGTTATTATTTTGACGCACAAAATGGAACTGTAAATTCTGCACAGGCACTTTTTGATCCTTATGACTCTAGAGTTTCCCTAGGATATAATGATTTTCTTGAAATTCCTTTTTTAGAAGATGTAATCACAGATACTCATTATGATAATCCCGATCGCCGGGGGAGGCATACTGTTTTTTTAGCCCGGTATGCAACCGATATTGGAAACAGATCCCTTGGGATAGCATCAGAAGAGCGAACGGCTGTTTGTATAGAATCTGATGGAACTGCAAGAGTTTTTGGAAACTACCCATCTTCAAATGATTTTGCTTATTTTCTTCAAGCAAGTTGCGAAAGTACTTTTTTTCCCGAAAACTGTTCGCCCGGACAACCACTGCATTGGCAAAGAAATAATGATGCCGTTAAAGTCTATAAAGTACCCGGAACTCCCTCAGGTGAAAACTTTCTTGAACTCGATTTCTGGGAGGTTGGAAGTGGTGGAACCTGGGAAAACTGGTATGTTGAAAATGGAAATTTAATCACCGAGCCGGGCGATCCTTTTGTATGTAGTATTGTAAACGTGACAGACCACGAGCTGATAGGTTTAATTCTTTATCCAATTCCTGTTGAAAATAAATTGTTTGTGGAATATGACAACCCGCTAAAGATTGATGTTTTCAATGCAAAAGGACAACTTCTTATATCAACGGAAACTAGTTTGCAGAACTCGATTGATTTTTCAAATCAATCATCTGGCATTTACTTTGTAAAAGTTATGACCGAAACGACCACTAGAACATTCAAAATTTCTAAGAAGTAAAAAGAAAATGGGTTCAAGATGAAAACTCGTTTTATTAAATGTCTATAATGACATTTGATTATTCTATTATATTCAAAAATTTTAGCCCAAAAATAAAGGCACCTTTATCTCCTCCTTCAAAAATGGAGTGCACATAATCCAGTCTTAAAAACCGGAACTTCCCAAAGCCCAAATTATCTATTCCAATCGAAACCTCTGTATAAGGCTTATTGTTCTTGGTGCTTAAAAAGTGAGCTCCCGCTACCAGATTGTAGTTGAGTTTGTTTATCAATGGTAGCTTTCCAAGAATAAACCCTTTAAAATCGTGTTCAATATGTCCTTCAAAATAACTTCCGTTTGTGCTTAAGACATAATAAGGCAGTAAATTAAACACATTGGTATAACTAAAGGAAGTGCCCACTCGGGTTTGGTTTCCATTAAAATGTTGGTAATCTGCAAAAGAGATATCATCACCGTTTAAAAAAGTACCGGTTTTTAAGTTATAATTCAATCGCCCTTTGTTCTTTAAATTCACAGACTGAAAAACTCTGAGATGCAATTGATCAAAATTATAATTACTGTTTGATGATGCAAATCCTTTAGTGTGAAAAAGATTGATGGCAGGATAATCACCATTTGTGATATTGAATTTACCATCGGGATAGGTCATATATTTTTGACCAAAGCGAATTGCAAAAGCAAGACTGGATTTCAAAATGGTATGTGATTCAATCGCGGCATTTTCAAAATCACCCGGAGCCAACGGATTGTTTGAAGTATAAGAAACTCCGTCATTTCTTATAGTAACTTGGTCAGATTGATTGAAAAGTGGTTGACGCTCTTCATAACCCAGTCCCGCCCAAAAACTCATACCATTAAACAATTCCTGACTGTAATTAATCCTAGCATAAGTGAGGTCATACGCTTTTAAGAAATTGCGTTCAAAAAACAGACTGCTAATCGTATTTATGAGTGGAGAAATGGGTTCAGAAGTATTAAATTGCTGGACATTTTTTCCGCCGGAAAGACTTAGTGTATTTCGCTTTAAGCGATTGAAACGTTTAGCAATACTTCCGCTAACGCGCAATTTATCTTCGGTAAAACCATAGTTCCCATCGAGATTTGCCGTAAGTGCTTTAGTTCTGTTTTCATCATACCATTTATTAAAGGACAAACCACTGTTAACGTTCCAGCCCTGCAACGTATTGAAGTTTATTTTTTGAAATACACCTTTGTAACTCAACCGCCATTTGTTAAAGGTATTGGTATATGAATAGCCCATAATAGGGTCCAGAAGAGAAAATTTATTTGATTTTTGATCGATAGAATCAAGATAAGTCTTTGATTGTCTTAAGGTTTGAATGCTGTCTCTCCTAATGTAATCATTAATTTCTTCATCTGTTAATGGAACGGGACGAATTCCGGTCCAGAAAAGAGTGTCTTTTTTATTGGCTTCGGGTTCAAAAAAGAGAATTTCGTTGCTAAACGTTTTCTCATCAAAAACCGGTTTAAAGTTATAATTGCTATAAACAGCTGTAAAGCGACCGTCCCCATTAAAACCCATAAAACCAAACTTAAAATCGATGGTTTGTGAGCGTTTTACCCAAAAATCTTCAGTTTCATCATAACTAAAATTTTGTTTGAAAACCAGTTCTTCCACAAAAGGAACTTGAATGGAGGTCCCGTTTGTGGTAAGCTCAATACCATACAACTGCCAACTGTCTTCAACAATATAAATCAATCCTGAAAATATGCGGTCGTTAGGTCGTTTTGGGCTAACCCTAACTCTATTGATGAGCTGCCCATTTTCATAAAAAACGCCTTCAAGCTTATAAGTATAATAACTAAAAGCATTGTTTGCAATGGGTGAAACAATCGCGGCATTAATGTCAATAGTATTTTCATAAAAACTAAAATTGGCATCGCGGGCACTGTTAAAGCTAAATCCGTTGTCGTTGCCGCTTACTTTTGATGCGATGACTCGTTCAAAAAAGTTCTTGGGTTTTTGAAAGGCAATTTTAGAAATGGTTTCACTGAGGTAAACAATTCCGGTTCGGGTAGAGTCTAGGGCTCCATCCATATCACCCACGTCTTGTCCCATAATTTTAACCGGTACATCTTTCATTTTCCACAAACCCCGCGAGTAAAAGTCTGCGGTATATGCAGTGAGTTTTTCTGAATTTTGTTTGCGGTTTTCTATCGCCATTCTCACGATGCGGTCTGCCGGGTTTTCACCGGAAGTGATTACCACTTGATCCAGACTAAAAGTTTCCGGTTCAAGAGTTATGCTGAGAGCAATAACTTTTTTATCTAAAACCAGTTCCCTTTTTTGAGTTTTAAAACCCAAAAACTGAAAAACAATAGTGGCAGTTTTCAGATTGTCATATTCTAATTTGTAATTTCCATCGTCGTTTGTAGTAGTTCCAATATATGAGTTTTCGATATATACATTGACAAAAGGTAATGGAGTGCCTTCAGTATCAATAACTTTTCCAATAATCTGAGAGTTTACAATAGTTGATACTAATAAGAAATAATAAAGGAGAAGGGGTTTGTTCATCGTTGATTGAATGATTTTTTGATGCGGCTTAGGTTGCGATTTGTATCACGCTCTTTAATAGTATCTCGTTTGTCATACTCTTTTTTTCCTTTAGCGAGCGCGATAGTAAGCTTTGCCAACCCGTTGTCGTTGATAAACAGATTGAGAGGCACTATCGTAAAACCACCGGCACGCACTTCTTTGTGAAGTTTCAGTAGTTCTCTTTTGTTGAGGAGTAATTTTCGTTCACTTTTGGGAGCGTGATTAAAATGATAAGCATGTGAGTATTCTTCTACATTCATATTGATAACAAACAACTCGCCATCCTGAAATTCACAAAAACTTTCAGCTATGGAAGCTTTGCCCTCTCTTATGGATTTTATTTCGGTACCCTTCAATACAATACCGGCTGTGAATTTGTCAAGAAATTCATAGTTGAACTTTGCCTTTCGGTTTTTTATATTAATGGTTTTTTGTTGCTTCATAAGATGCAAAAATAGTATAATTAAATGAGAAGCCCTTAATAAAATTAAGGGCTTAAGATAGCAAGGTAGCGCTCCAATGACTCTTTTTCAACCTGAGCAATAAACTCAAGAAAGGGTTCTTTATTTCCGGAAACCTGAACAGTTTCAAGAGCTTCATAATAATCCATTCTTGAAGAATAATCACCTTTTATATTAGCAATGACATAACCGTGCCTCAACAATTCTAAATTCATCACAAGCCGGGAAGTCCTGCCATTGCCATCAATAAAGGGATGAATAGTTACCAATCGCTCGTGAACCTCTGCAGCAAGCACTAAAGGGTGCAGCACGTTTTTATTTGTTTCATACCAAATAAAAAAATCTTCCATTTGCTTTCTTACTAAAAAGGGTTGTGGTGGCATGTGCTGGCTCCCTTGAATCATTACCTGTACAGAGCGATATACACCGGCATCTTCAGGAAGAATACCACGTAATATCAAACCGTGAATGCTCAGTAATTTATTTTCTGAAAACAAAGTATTTTTAGAAATCATATCTTTAATGAACCCAATGGCCTCTTTGTGATTGATAGCCTCTAGATGCTCGCGCATACTTTTTCCTGAAACCGTTAAACCCTCATTAATGACAAGGTCTGTTTCACGCAAAGTAAGTGTGTTTCCCTCAATTCTGTTACTCTCAAAGGTGTATTCAATATCGAGAGCTTGCGCAATTCTGTAGCTGTCATAATTTCTCATAGCATCGAGCCTTAACTTTAAAGCATCAATCTCATCTAAAAGAGTTTGTAAATTTTTTGAAACTCTCTTTTTTGTTTGGCTTATTTTATATTTCAACTCTTTTTCTGCAAGCTTCAAGGCTTCAAGCCCCACTATATCATCACCAATTTCATAAAGAATTTTTTCTTTAAACCACGCGACCAGCAACTCATTATAATCCAATTGTAACACCTGAGCTAGTTTTGCTAATTGCTCACGAGTGGGTTTTCTGGCACCGTGCTCAAACTTGCTTATCAAGGCTTGATCGATTTGAGTAGAAATAGCTACCTCTTTTAACTTTAAACCAAGTTCTTCTCTTTTGTTTTTTAATAAAGTTTTCATATGACAAAAAATAACTTGACAAATATAGTCATTTTTTTAATTAATAACGATTAAGAAAAAAAAACTCTATATCTTCTATCTTTGTAACTTAAAATTTATAAATATGAGGTTTCTTCTTCCATTTTTCTTTCTAATATTGATTTCCTGTAATCAAAAGCAAACTGAGTTTACAGCTCAAAAAGTTATAGATAAGGCCATTGAAACAGCAGGGGGAAATTTATATGAAAACGCTGAGGTCACATTTACCTTTCGGAATATAATTTACAAAAGCGTGCGTCAAAACGGCCAATTTTCGCTTCAGCGTATCTTGCCTGACACCTTAAATACAATAGATATTTTAACCAATGAGGGTTTTTACCGTCTTCAAAAAAGCGAACGCGTTTCCTTACCCGATTCACTTGCTTTCAGGTATATGGAGAGTGTCAACTCGGTACATTATTTTAATCAGTTGCCTTTTGGGTTGAATGATGCTGCAGTAAACAAAAAACTGTTGCCACAGGTTTCCATCAAGGGTAAAGACTATTATAAAGTTGAAGTCACCTTTTCTGAAGTAGGCGGAGGTGTTGATTTTGAAGATGTATTTCTTTACTGGATTTCAAAAGATGATTTTACAGTTGATTACCTGGCTTATCAATTTTTTACCAATGATGGGGGTATTCGCTTTCGCGAAAGCTATAACCCACGGGTCATTGAAGGTATTCGTTTTGTAGATTATAAAAATTTTAAACCTGAGCAGAAGGACATCGATTTTTATAAAATTGATGAACTATTTGATAATGATGAATTGGTTGAACTCTCGTTGATAGAGACAGAAAAAATTAGTGTTAGGCTGTTGAAATAAGTTTATTCCAAATTTAGAATCATAGAACTCACTTGATCACCACTTTTGGTCACAATGTAAAGCCTCCCATCAATACTATCCGGAATGTTTTCATAGCGTTCTTCTTTCAAAAGAAAATTTGCCAATTTGGGTATGGTATTACTGTGCCCCACAACAAGCACTTGCAAGCCCTCTGTGATATCAAAAAAGTTGGTTTCATAAACTTCATGGGGGTCATAACTGTTCACCGGAAAGTTTCTTGAATCGGCGGTGGGTTTTGCGGTTTGTTGTGTTCGTTTAAAGTCAGAAGAGTAAATAGCGTCCAATTCAATTTCAGAAAAAATGCTTGACCATTTTTGAGCTCTTCTTATTCCATCTTCATCCAGATTTGGATCGTCATCATCAGGATTTGTTCTGTCTTTTTCTGCGTGGCGAATCAGGTAGTAAGTAGTTGTTTTTTCAGATTGTTTATGTTCCGGAATTTCTGCTGTTTTGTTGTCAGCACAAGCAATAAATAAAATAATAGAAAGAAGGAGAACCAGTTTCTGCATATCGATAGAATTTTGTCAAAGATATTAAAAATGAAGCTTTTAAAACCAAATGTTTCTATTTTTCGTAAGTAAAGTATAGCTAAGAATTTTATTGAATTAGCCTTTCCTAAATTCTGCTAAGATGGAGAGTAGCGCCCACTGCTGTTATAAACGGTCAATGGGCGTTTTCATTGAGCCTAATTAACAACTCTTTAATTTTTTTTATTAATTAATTGGCATTGATTAGAAATAATTTTCATTATACTTAAGAAGTATTAACTTAATAAAACAAAACGATTATGAATGAAGAACAATTTAAAGGAAAATGGAATCAGGCAAAAGGAAAACTTAAACAAAAATATGGCGAACTCACCGAAGACGATTTAAAATATGCCGAAGGCAAGTCTGATGAACTTTTAGGGCGGCTACAAGAAAAAACCGGAAAAGCTAAAAAAGAGTTAATCAAAGAAATTGAAAGTTTCTAATAATCCTTATTTTCTATACAAAATAATTAAAACCCTGTATTTTCAGGGTTTTTTTATGTTTTTTTCTCAAGAACATAAGCGACTTGACTAAAGAGAAACAACAGTTTGGTTTTCTTTTTATGAATGACTTTTAAATTATTTTCTTTAAAAAGACACTCCCAATCATGCTCACTTTTATTGGTATGTGGGTGACCAATAAATTCTAAGTTCATCAAACTGTCCATCCACCAAGTGAGGTATTTCATAACAAAATTTGAATACACATCTTCCAAAACAAAAATGCGACTTTTTGAAACTCTCACTGCTTCTTGAAATACTTTTTCAGGATTTGGGCAATGATGCAGCACCGTTATAAGCATGCTAATTTCAAAACTATTGGTATCAAAAGGAAGCATTTCTCCTTCATAGACGGTGGGTGTAATTAAGTTTGTGTTGGTTTTATCTTTAATATCAACTGAAGTGACTTGATGACCATCCTCTTTTAAAACCAAGGAAAACTGACCGGAACCGGTACCTATATCTATGATTTTTGAATGGAAGTGAAGGTATTCTTTAAACAACTCCTTTTTGGTTTGAGCTCTTTTTTGATCTTTAAGGATTCTAATTTTTTTAAGCAAAGGAATACTTTTTATTTAAACTAATTCAAGCGCGATTTTAATCATTTCTTCAAAAGTCGTCTCACGCTCTTTAGAAGTTGTTTTTTCTCCGGAAACTAACGAATCTGATATGGTTAAAATTGATAAGGCATTGACTTTGTGTTTTGCAGCGATAGTATAAAGCCCTGCTGTTTCCATTTCTACACAAAGCACACCAAACTTAGACCACTTTTTATAACTCTCAAATTCGTCTGCATAAAACTCATCACTAGTTAATACATTACCTGCTTTAATGGCAATGTTTTTTGCTTTTGCAGCTTCTACGGCTTTTTGAAACAACTCAAAATTGGCAGTAGGCGCAAAATCGGCTCCTCCAAATCGCAATTCATTCACACCGGAAGTGGATGAGGCTGCCATCGCCAAAACAATGTCTCTCACTTTAATATGCTCCTGATAAGAACCGGCACTACCAACTCTGATGAGGTTTTTAACCCCAAATTCTGTAATCAGCTCGTGAGCATAAATCGAAATGGAGGGCACACCCATACCGGTTCCCATGGCTGATATTTTCTTGCCCTTATAGGTGCCGGTATATCCCAACATACCACGCACTTCATTAAAACATACAGGGTTTTCAAAAAAAGTTTCTGCAATCCACTTGGCTCTCAAGGGGTCTCCGGGAAGTAAAATGGTTTCTGCGATATCGCCTTTTTTCGCTTTAATATGTATGCTCATCGTCCAGTTTTTTGTTTGTTACTATATCTATTCCAGAGGAAGTGCCAATGCGTTCTGCGCCTAAAGCGATATATTCCAAAGCCGTCACCCGGTCTTTGATACCGCCTGAAGCTTTCACTTTTGCCTGGTCTTTCACCACAGATTTCATTAACTGAACATCCTCAAAAGTAGCTCCGGCAATTCCAAAGCCTGTGGAAGTTTTTACAAATTCAGCTCGTGAAAGTAAGGCGAGTTCACTGGCTTTAATGATTTCAGCTTTGTTTAGGTAACAGGTTTCTAATATGACTTTCAACACCTTGTTTCCAATAGCTGATTTTACTGCTTCTATGTCTTTCCATACAAGGTCAAAATTTTCACTTTTCAACTGACCGATGTTTATGACCATATCAATTTCATCGGCACCATCTGCAACGGCTTGTTTGGCTTCAAATGTTTTGGCTACTGTACTCATTGCACCCAATGGAAAACCAACAACACTGCACACTTTTACATCGCTTTGTGCCAGTTGCGCTTTCGCGAAAGCAACATTCGAACTGTTTACACAAACGGCATAAAACTCATATTCTACGGCTTCTTGACAAAGTTTTTTGATATCTGCTTCTGTGGCAAACGCTTTTAATAGGGTGTGGTCTATATAGTAATTCAAGTTTTGCATAGACCGCAAAGATACTTTTTTTATCGCCTAAATTTTATGAGAATTCTCAGTTTCAGTATTCAGTGTTCAGTATTCAGTATTCAGTGAGCATGCCTACTGAACTCTGCTCACTGCCAACTAAATTAAACTACCGTTCTTTCACTCGCCTGATTTCTAAACACTAACTTATCGTCAAAAGCATCCAGTAATATGATACTGTCTGTGGTGACGCTGCCGGCGAGGATTTCTTTTGAAAGTTCATTTAAAACTTCCCTTTGAATCACTCGTTTTACCGGTCTTGCTCCATATTGAGGGTCATAACCTCGCTCTGCCAGATAACTGATGGCTTCTTCCGTGGCATCAAGGGTGATGTGCTGTTTACTAAGCATTTTGCTAAGGCCTTTCAATTGCAAACCTACAATCTCTTTGATGTTGGCTTTGTTAAGTGGTGTAAACATTACAATATCATCAATACGGTTGAGGAACTCAGGGCGGACGCTTTGTTTGAGTAGTGCAAGGACTTCGACTTTGGCACCTTCCATAGCACTGTCAATATTTTTGACAGTATCAAATTTCTCTTGTATGATATGGCTTCCCATATTGGAAGTCATTACGATGATGGTGTTTTTAAAATCGGCTACACGGCCTTTGTTATCTGTTAAACGACCTTCATCAAGCACCTGCAACAAGACGTTGAAAGTATCAGGATGCGCTTTTTCAATTTCGTCAAGCAGCACAACAGAGTAGGGACGGCGTCTCACGGCTTCGGTCAATTGACCGCCTTCATCATAGCCCACATAGCCCGGAGGCGCACCAACCAAGCGACTCACACTGTGTCGTTCCTGATATTCACTCATGTCGATGCGTGTCATAGCGTTTTCATCGTCAAAAAGGTATTCTGCCAGAGCCTTTGCAAGTTCGGTTTTACCCACACCGGTGGTTCCCAGGAATAGGAAGGAACCTAAGGGTTTTTTAGGGTCCTGCAAGCCGGCGCGGCTTCTTCTAATGGCATCACTCACGGCAACGATGGCTTCCTGTTGTCCCACCACACGCTTGTGCAGATGGTCTTCCAGTTTTAGGAGTTTCTCACGGTCGCTTTGCAGCATTTTGGTTACGGGAATTCCGGTCCATTTGGCAACCACTTCGGCGATGTCTTCGTTGGTGACTTCCTCCTTGATCATCGAACTTTCCTGCTGAGCTACTAACTTTTGTTGTTTTTCCAGTTTCTCATGTGCATCTTTTATTTTCCCATAACGCAACTCGGCTACTTTGCCATAATCGCCGTCACGTTCTGCACGTTCTGCTTCGAGTTTGTATTCCTCGATTTCGGTTTTAATGTTTTGGATGCTTTCGACTAGTTCCTTTTCACTTTTCCATTTCGCGTTCAGTTCATTGCGTTCTTCCTTTAGGTTACCAAGTTCAGAACGCAGTGATTTTAATTTAGTTTCGTCTTTCTCCCGTTTGATGGCCTCAATCTCGATTTCCAGTTGCATTATTTTCCTGTCCAGAACATCCAGTTCTTCCGGTTTGGAGTTGATTTCCATACGTAGTTTTGAAGCGGCTTCATCCATCAAGTCGATGGCTTTATCAGGTAGAAATCGGTTGGTGATATAGCGTTGCGAAAGCTCCACTGCGGCGATAATCGCATCGTCTTTGATGCGCACCTTGTGGTGGGTTTCATATTTTTCCTTGATACCGCGTAAGATTGAAATCGCACTTTCGGTATCGGGTTCATCAACCAATACCTTTTGGAAACGGCGTTCCAGCGCTTTGTCTTTTTCAAAATACTTTTGGTATTCATCCAGCGTAGTTGCACCAATAGCACGCAGTTCGCCACGGGCAAGTGCAGGTTTTAAGATATTGGCAGCATCCATCGCACCTTCACCACCACCGGCACCCACGAGGGTGTGGATTTCGTCGATGAAGAGTACAATGTTTCCGTCGCTACCAGTGACTTCTTTGATGACCGCTTTCAAGCGTTCTTCAAACTCCCCTTTGTATTTTGCCCCGGCGATAAGAGCACCCATATCGAGGGAATAGATTTCTTTGGTTTTCAGGTTTTCGGGCACGTCACCATCCACGATTCTGTGTGCCAGTCCTTCCGCAATGGCGGTTTTACCGGTTCCGGGTTCACCCACGAGCATGGGGTTGTTTTTGGTTCTTCGGGTTAATATTTGAAGAATACGACGTATTTCCTCATCACGTCCAATAACGGGGTCGAGCTTATTGTCTCGTGCCAGTTGGTTGAGGTTTTTGGCATATTTGTTCAGGGCGTTGTATGTTTCCTCAGCACTTTGTGAGGTCACGCGGTCGCCTTTGTGTAGTTCGTCAATGGCAGCATCTAGCGCTTTTTGGGTAACCCCTTGGTCTTTAAAAAGTTGTGAAACCTTTCCGCCCGATTTGAAAAGGGCAAGCAGTAAATGCTCAATAGACACAAACTCGTCTTTGCGTTTCTCAGCGATGATGCTGGCATCGTTCAATACGGTTTGCGCGGTGCGGGACAACATAAGCTGCCCGCCGCTCACTTTGGGAAATCCTTTTACAGAAGCATCGAGCACCTGTTTTAGGGTTTGCACATTGACGTTGAGTTTTTTCAGTAAAAAAGGGATGACATTTTCATCCACTTCAAGCATTGCTTTGAGAATGTGCTCCGGTTCAATTTGCTGGTGTTCCAGACTTTGTGCCAGTTGCTGTGCCTGCTGCACAGCTTCCTGTGATTTGATGGTAAATTTGTTGAAATTCATATCTTCTAATGCCCGCATAGGCGTGTATCTCGTTAATATTTAGTTCTATTTTTTTGACTTAAGACTTATGACTATTTTTTTATTTAATATTTTAATAAGTGACTCCACAATTAAGTCTTACGTCTCGAAGTCTTTCGTCGTTACAGGACAAATCCCGCACCATTTATGATTTACGACAAAATGTCTTATAAACAGAGTTTTGTGAATGACTTTTTGACTGAATCAACTCAAATGATTATTCTATCTTTGTAAATAATTTAAATGCTATGTCCCTCTTTAAAAACCTCTTCAACACAAACAAACCTGAAAAGGAAGCTCCAAAAAGTCTTCCCTGGAAATCCCTAACCTCAACGTCTCA
>DAINOA010000051.1:0-3193 GCA_036735625.1 Planktosalinus sp.
GCCATCAAATCATCTTCTAAATTGGGTTAAATGTTAGAAATATTGGCGATGTGTATATGAAAGAAAACAATCCGGTAATGGCCCTGGACTATTATAAAAGAGCCTTGGCCATTTCCCAACAAACCAATACCCGCAAAAAGATGATCCTTGACTATAAGAAATTGTCGGAAGCTTATGCGGCTTTGGGAAATTTCAAATTGGCCTATGAGCATTATGTAGATTATCATGAGTTGCATAGAGAGATTTTGGGTAAGGAAAATATTGAAAGAATGAACGCACTCGAGATTCAATACCAGTCTCAAAAGAAAGAATTAGAGCTTATTAAGAAAAATTCAGAAATCCAGCTTTTTAAAGAACGCGAGCAGCGAGCCGGTTTGCAGCGTCTTTTTTTGTTTATCTTTTTAATTGTGGTCATTGCACTGGCAGTGTCCGTAATCTATGGCTTACGCCAAAAGATGAAGCGAAACGCCTTAAAACGCGATGCATTGAACAGGTCCCTGGAATTCAAGGAAAAGGAATTAACAACACACGCCTTGCATTTGGCACATAAAAATGAAATCCTGCTCGATTTAAAATCACAGCTAAGTTCTGTAAAATCAGATAGCAAAAACGCCCGGCACTATCAAAACATCATCAACAACATCAATTTAGATATTAATAACGATAGTAATTGGGAACAGTTTAGAAGCTATTTTGAGGAAGTGCATAAAGATTTCAATTCCAAAATTATCAAAAAATATCCCGAAGTAAGCACCAATGACCTCAGACTGATGTCTTTGTTAAAGATGAACCTTTCCTCCAAAGAAATTGCCAGTATTCTAAACATTTCGCCGGAAGGCGTCAAAAAAGCCCGATACCGATTGCGAAAAAAGCTCAACTTATCTTCTGAAGAATCGCTTCAGGAATTGGTCATAGAGCTCTAAACCTAGCTCTATTAAGTTCCTGTCCACTTCTTGTCCACATTTAAAATTTTTATAGTTAGGATTAGAGGAGTATGTTTACGTAGTCATGTATGTGACACCCAGTTTTGTGGTGGCTTTCACCGGTTATGCATAGAATTAGCCGGTGCTAAGTCGCTGTGACAATCAGTGGTGAAAAAGCAAGAATAATTGCTGTTGAAATACAGCTCCAAAATTAAAAGCACCCCTCCTGCATCGCTTGGGGCGGTTTTGGGGGCAATGTAAATTTCAAAGCACTAAATTCCAGGTACTATAAGTCCTTGATATAGGTTGACCTTAGAAACTCAACAACAAATGCCTGCAATAAGTGACCTCGACAGAATTGCTTCGCATCCTGACAAAGCTCCGCTTTGAAAATACTACAAACAAAAAAACGCTCAAGCAAGCTTGGCGTTTTTTCTTATTGTAGAATTTATTCGTGACCTCGACAGGATTCAAACCTGTAACCTTCTGAGCCGTAATCAGATGCGCTATTCAGTTGCGCCACGAGGCCATTTTGAGGGTGCAAATATACCTTTTATTTTGCTGTGAGCAAAGAGAATTTAAACTATTTCAGCACTTAAACCGGCGTCCAGTAACAGACTGCAGCGGGGTTCCAATTCTTCATAGGAGCCTGTTTTTACAGTGCATTTGCCTTTGTAATGCACAATCCAGGCGCATTGCTCTGCCTGTATAGGAGTGTGTTCACAGGCATGCACAAGGGTGTCAATCACGTGGTCGAAAGTGTTGACATCGTCATTGAATAAAACAATCTCGTTGTTCTTCTGCTCGTCGATAAGAACTTCAATTTTTTCTTCTATTTTTTCTCTGGTACTCACTGTTTTGGATTAAAGCTCAAAGTTCAAGAATCAAATTTAATAAATTTTGCCGCAACCCAATTGTTACGTTCCAAGTTTTCAACGAATTGCAAATTGTGTTTATTGCATTCAGCTTTAATAATCTCGAGGTCTTCTGTGTAGAATCCGCTGAGGTAGAGTTCGCCACCTGGTTTTAGGCACGCGGCATAGGTTGCCATATCATTGAGTAAAATATTTCGATTGATGTTTGCAATGATGGTGTCATAGTTTTTTCCGTTCAGCAAAGATGCATCGCCTTCATACACTGTGATATGCTTGCAATGGTTGCGCTCGGCATTTTCTATGGAGTTTAAATAACACCAGTTGTCAATGTCTATGGCATCAATGGGTTTGGCGCCTTTCATTTCGGCAAGAATTGCCAAAACAGCTGTGCCGCATCCCATATCCAGTACATTTTTTCCGGTCCATTCATTCTTGAGGATGTGTTGAATCATCATATGTGTGGTCTCGTGATGCCCCGTCCCGAAAGACATTTTGGGTTCGATAACGATGTCAAACTCCACCTCAGGTTTTGGGTGAAATGGTGCTCTAACCGAACAAATGTCGTCAACGAGTATGGGTTCAAAGTTTTTTTCCCATTCCTCATTCCAGTTGACTTGCTCGATTTCTTTTTGAGTATAATGGATTTCAAACTCAGGGTTGGTGAGTATTTCTACTTCGTCCAACAGATTTTCATTCCAGTCTTTTTTCTGTATGTAAGCAGTTACACCTTCATTGGTTTCTACAAAGCTTTCAAAGCCCGCATAACCTAGTTCGGCAATGAGGATGTCTCTCCCAATCTCTGTGGGTGTGACCTTAAAGTCAAATTCGAGATAGATGAGTTCCATTAAACGGCTTTTATGATGTCAATAAACGAATTTACTTCCAGGGAGGCACCGCCAACGAGTCCGCCATCAATATCGGGTTGTGAGAAGATGGCTTGAGCGTTTTCAGGTTTTACGCTTCCGCCGTAAAGGATAGAAACGTGGTTTGCAATTTGCTCGCCATAAGTGTTTGCAATGGTTTTTCTTATGAATTGGTGCATTTCCTGTGCTTGCTCGGGGCTGGCGGTTTCACCGGTGCCAATGGCCCAAACGGGTTCGTAAGCAAGGACAATGTGTTTCCAGTCGCCTTTGTTTAAGTCAAACAACGCGTTTTGCAATTGGTTTTTTACCAGTTCAAAATGTTTGTTTTCTTTGCGTTGCTCCAGTTTTTCGCCGATGCAGAATATGACTTTCATTTCGTTTTTAAGTGCGGTATGTACTTTTGCCATGAGCAAGGCATCTGTTTCACCACAATACTCGCGACGTTCACTATGCCCTAAAATGACACGTTTAATACCGACGCTTTTGAGCATGGCTGCCGCTATCGACAACGCCTGGAGCGCTGGCATGAGAA
>DAINOA010000051.1:3203-14097 GCA_036735625.1 Planktosalinus sp.
TACTTCACCTGTGTAAGCTCCTTTTTCTTCCTGATGCATATTTTGCGCAATGATTTCTACCGGATGCTCGCGGGTTGTTTCAAACGCATGCCAGAGACTGGTGAAGGAGGGTGCAATGAGTATTTGTGCTTTAGTTTTGGGTAGTTTTTCAATTAAAAAAGTGAAAAAGTCATTGGCCTCTGCCAGGTTTTTATACATTTTCCAGTTTGCTGCGACGATCTTTTTTCTCATGATTTCGACTTGTTTAATACAAAGATACACTAAGAAAATATGAAAAAAAATTGTATTATCGAATATAAAAGTATAAATTTACATTACATATAGTATAATAATATACTATTTAATTTTAATCTTATGGAAAAGAAAACTTCAAAACCTTATAGAACTTCAAAGGAGGCCGGCTTTGCTGTAAATGAGCCTACCGTCTATTATGTGGCAAATACCCCTACACCCTTAAATGTGTTGACTTCATTTGAAAAAATGCAAATCATTAAACGCGGTATATCAAAACGGTATTTGGAAAGTTTTAAAAAGGCGACTTCATTAGACTATTCTTCCTTAGCAGATGCCTTATTAGTGACCCGGGCTACCTTAATTAACAAGAAGGGTGATGAAAAGTTTAATGATCAAGTGAGTGAGCGCATTGTCTCTATTGCAGATTTGTATGCGTTTGGCTATGAAGTTTTTGAAGATAAAAACCGTTTTAATGAGTGGATGTTTGTTCCCAATCAAGGGTTGGGAGGTGAGGTACCTTTTTCTATTGTTAACAACCAGTATGGCCGTGAGGAAATCAAAAACCTCATAGGAAGGATTGCTTATGGTGTTTATTCTTAGGGTATGTTGGTTTACAGAATTGGAAAGAAACAGTTTATTGAGGATTTAGAGGGCGTGGGTGCCAAGTTGTATGGCGGAAGGTGGAATCAAATGGGTACTGCTTGTCTTTATACCTCAGAGAGCAGGGCATTGGCAGTGTTGGAATATTTAGTTAATGTAACAATTAAGCATATACCCAAACAATTGAGTATTGCTACCTTTGAAATTGACGAAAAACAGTTAGAAACACCTTCCTTAAAAAACCTTCCTAATGACTGGCAAGTGATACCTGCTTCTTTTACTACCAAAAATTTTGGAACCGAAATGCTGCAAAAGGGCGTGCCGGGCTTTAAAATTCCGTCGGCAGTAATTCCGGATGAATATAATTATGTTCTCAATCCTTTGGCGGGAGGTCGTTTTTTTAAATTGGTTGAGGTCAAGGAGTTTGTTTATGATGTGAGGATAGGAGGTAGTAGGTAGTAGGTAGTAGGTTGTAGGTAGTAGGAGGTAGTGGTGCAGGGTTAAAGAAATTTGACATTTCAAATTTGACATTTCAAAATTTGAGATTTGAAATAGTAAACTTCATTCTATCAAATAAAATTACCCCCTTATCTTAGGATCTAAAATCCCGTAAATTATATCTACCAAAATATTAATCAGTATAAACATTGTGGCAATCACAATCACAGCGCCCATAATGATGGGTAAATCAAGGGTGTTTAAGGCATCGACAATTTCTTTTCCCAAACCGTTCCAGCCAAAAATATATTCCACAAACACCGCTCCGGCTAGCATGGAGGCAAACCAGCCCGAAATAGCAGTCACCACCGGGTTTAATGAGTTTTTCAATGCGTGTCTTCTAATGATTTGATAGGTGCTTAGGCCTTTCGCTTTTGCTGTGCGTATGTAATCCTGATTGAGCACTTCCAGTAGGGAGTTGCGCATCAACTGAATCACAACAGCCAGCGGGCGAATTCCCAGAACAATGGCGGGCAGGATGAGGTTTTTCCATTGGATGTATTTGCCTTCACCAAAATCATCTACTTCATACAGGCTTCCGGTCATGTTCAGGTTAGTGTATTGATGCAGAACATACCCAAAAAACCAGGCAAATAAAATCGCACTGAAAAAGGAGGGGACACTCATTCCCAGAGTACTGAAAATCTGAATGGCTTTATCCATCCAACTATCTTTCACAAGGGCTGAAATAATTCCGAAAAAAATACCGATAATGAGCGCAATTGTAATGGCGGAAACTGCCAAAATAGCTGTGTTGGGCAAGGTTTCCCCAATCACGGCAGTCACTTCTTTACCACTTTTTTGAAAGGATTCCCTGAAATAAGGTACTTTAATGACTGCGGTTATGTTGTCTAAGGAAAATAAACGTGTGGCGCTGTATTTTCCTTCCGAAAGGAAGGTGTAGTCGTTTTCATTTCCGCTGTGAAGCGAGAGTGGTGACAAATCATTTAAATAATATAGATATTGGGTGTGTAAAGGCTTGTCAAACCCATATTTTTTCTTGACGATTTCAATTTGCTCAGGGCTTTCATTCTGTCCCAGCATCATTCGCGCAGGATCACCGGGGAGAATTGTAAACAAAAAGAAAATCACGGTGACAACTCCAAAAAGGGTGAGCAGGGCATAACCAATTTTTTGAAGTGTGTAGCGTACCATTTAGTCCAAAGTTACATCATCCATTGTGAGTGCTTTGTATTCAAAGTCTTCGCCAAAAAGGGTTTTTGAATATTCTTCTATGGTACTGGTAAAACCGGCTTCCATTCTGCGTTCATTAACACTTTCAGGGTTTTCAATGGGCCAGATAAAAGACCCGCGGGCATCGTCATAACTTTTTCCTTGTGTGCCATAGATTTGTGGTTTGCCTTCCTGCATTAAAAGCCGATCTTCCATCATCGCAACAAAACGATAGGGTAGTTCACCATCTTCACCTGCTTTCTTGATAATGGGAAAGTATTGCCGGATTTTGTCTGAATGTTGCAATACATACCAGGCAGTGGTATGGGTAGGTTCACCCACCATTGATTTCCCAGGGTAACCGCGGGTCTTGAAAATAGTCTCCATAAAGTCCATATTGGACTGGTCGATACTAAATTGCCTGTCCCACAAATCACCGCTATACTCGTCTTCCTCAAGTCCCATTTCCTCAGCTTTGATTTTTAAGTCGGTTGGTCCCAGACCCATTAAAGAACGATATCGCTGATCGAGTTCCTTGATGCTGTCCAGCTGTGATTTTAAGCGCTCATCAAACACAATGGGTTTGGGTTCGATAGTTTTCAACTCCAGTTTTAAAGCGTCATTCCAATGCAACTTTTGTTTGATGGTACCGGCGTTAAGCTCAAGAATACCCGGATTACTCCGCACAATAGTTTTAAGCACTGTTTGGTCACAGAAATAGAAGTCAAAATTTAAACCGTGTGTGGATTTTAATCCTTCAATGGTTTCACCTAAAGAAGCCGAAAGCCCAATAACGGTATATCCTTTTTCAATGGCCTCATCGGTTATTTTTTTAATGTTTTCAAAGCCTTTGGGATTGCTTCGTTCTACATTATAAACGACCACCATAATAAGGTTTTCGATGGCCAGGATTTCGTCTGTGAGGATTTCATCATCGGTTTCAATGGTGAAATCGGTGATGGGAGGGGCGTATCCTTCCTGAACCAGCTTGGTATCCACACCCACAAATTCTCCATCCACAGCCGGGTAATCACCTTGAGTAATCACAATTTTTTCTTCACCATTTACATCAAATTTCCAACTGTAATCATAAATAGCCCGGGGCGCATCAGGTGGTATTGACATGGATTCCTGAATGTTACTGCCAATTTTATAAGCCCTGAAATCAATATAAGGCAAGTGATTCAGCACTTGATAGGTAATAAAAACACAGAATAAAAAGGTGGCCAGTACCACATATTTTAAAGAAGCTTTCGCGAAAAGCGGTGTGATGTATTTCTGTCCGAAAAACAAGATTAAGATAAACACCAGCAATATGATGTCTTTGATAAACGACTCCCAGGGAGTGAGTTTAATAGCATCCCCAAAACAACCGCAATCTGTTACTTTATTGAAATAAGCAGAGTAGAAGGTTAGGAAAGTGAAGAACACAATCATCAACAACAAACTCCACACGGTGAATTTCCTGGCATACCCAATAATCACCATTAAGCCGAGAAGTACCTCATAAATCACCACAAATATGGCAATGCCCAGTGCATAGGTTACTAAAAAACCGAGATTCAACACATCTGGAGCAAAATAATCCTCCAGTTTAAAGGAAAAACCCATTGGGTCGTTCAGTTTAATCAGGCCAGAGAAGATAAATAATCCGCCAACGAGGATGCGGGAGATGAATACGAGTGTTTTCATGCTATATTAATTTGTAAATGTTTTAAACTTTGACTTGAAGCACTAAAATTTTAAGCACCAAATTCCAAGTGCCAAAATCCAAATTGCTAGTATTAGTGTTCATTCTTTTTAATTATAGTTGATAAAATCTTTCTGAGTTCTTCAGCTTCATTCAGTAAGTCTTTTAAAATGGTAACATCATTGTTTAAAGCATAAAGTAATCTAAGCCAATATCTGGATTCTTTAGCTTCTTTTCTTGCGATTTTAAGGCGAAAAATAAAATCTTTATCACCTAACTTTTCATTGGCTTCGATATAATTTGCTCCAATCGACCCTGAAGCTTTAATCAGTTGCCTTCCATCTTCAATATTAGAAATCGTTTTTTTTAGGGATTGAACACACAACCTACAATCCCTGGCAAAAATAAAAGTGCGTTCCTCTAAATCATAAACGGCCATTCTATTAACATTTTAAAATATTGTTTATTATCTGTTTCTAAATATTGGAATTTGGTACTTGTTATTTGGAATTTGCTAGATTTTGCCCAAGCAAAATCAAAGCAAAAACCGCATAATTAATCATATCCTGATAATTGGCATCAATTCCTTCACTTACTAATGTTTTTCCTTGATTGTCTTCAATCTGCTTGACGCGTAAGAGTTTCTGAATAATTAAATCTGTCAACGAACTCACGCGCATATCCCTCCAGGCCTCACCATAGTCGTGGTTTTTGTTGAGCATCAGGTTTTTGGTTTCGGTGATTTTTTCGTCATAAAAACTCGTGGCTTCTTCTACATTCAAATCGGGTTGCTCTACGACACCTTTTTCTAATTGAATGAGCGCCATCACGCTGTAATTGATGATGCCAATAAACTCACTGTTTTCATCTTCATTCACTTTGCGCACTTCGTTTTGTTGCAAACTGCGAATGCGTTGTGCTTTGATAAAAATCTGGTCTGTGAGGGAAGGCAGTCGCAAAATGCGCCAGGCACTGCCGTAATCTTTCATTTTATTGATAAACAAAGCTCGGCAGGTCGCGATGACTTTGTCATATTGTTTTTCTGTGTTTGTCATAGTGGTATTCAAATGCGGCTTAAGTATGTTGTGTTACAAAAATACACTTTCAAATGGGAAGTTCTAAAAAAAATATTGTAATTTAGCGAGTTAAATTATTAGTTTACACGATGTAGAAAATAATTATTAACCTAAAAAAAAAGCTATGAAAAAAATTACTTTATTATGTATTGTGCTCTTTTCATTTGTGTTGGTTTCAAACGCTCAAGTGAGACTTCTTAACGTCAATGAACAAGAGAATCTTGTCGAAATTAAGAATTTTGGCACCGAAATGGTTGACATATCCAATTATTGGTTTTGTGCATTATTCAATTATTCTCAATTAAACACCTTAACAGTTGATAGTGGTAGTTTACAGCTTATGCCCGATGCTACAGTTGTTTTGAGCGGTTTTAGTCTTACAGACGTTGCTTCAGATTTGGGCTTGTATGCAACAAATACTTTTGGAGACGCCTCAGCAATGAGAGACTTTACACAATGGGGTGCAGCAGGACAAGGGCGTGAAAGTGTTGCGGTTACAGCTGGTATTTGGACTGCCGGGGACTTTTTAGAAGTACCCGGTCCATTTGAATATATAGGAGATGGAACCCAAAATGGTCTTGATTTTTGGCAAAATGTATTGTCAATTGAAGATTTTTCAGGATTATCAACTATTGTCTTGTATCCAAATCCCTCAAAAGGAGTTATAAACATTTCCAATCAATCTGATTTTAGGATTGAAACCATTCAAATTTATAATACTTTAGGAGCACTTGTTTACAAAGCTAATGATTCTTTTGGGAATAGTTTGGATGTAAGTAGTTTGGCAGCGGGACAATACATTGCAGAAATTCAGTTAAGTCAAGGTCCAAAACAAATTAAAAAAATAATCATTCAGTAATTTAATTCAAATTTCTTTTAAAAACCTTCTTTATGAATTTCATTAAGAAGGTTTTTTTGTTTGGAGAAACTCATCAAATATTGTTTTAACTTCGCCTTTTGAGAAATTTAATAGGATGTACACAATCAACTGCAAAGGAACATTAATCGATTTATCCACCCCCAAAGTAATGGGTATTCTCAACATCACGCCAGATTCCTTTTATGACGGTGGAAAACTAAAGGACGATAAAGCCATTCTAGGTCAAGCCGAAAAAATGCTCAACGAGGGCGCTAGCTTTCTCGATGTAGGCGGTTACAGCTCGCGTCCCGGAGCGGTTGATGTTTCCATAAATGAAGAAATCAGTCGGGTGATTCCTGCCCTAGAACTGGTATTAAAACATTTTCCTGATACCTTGATTTCTGTTGATACCTTTCGCAGCGAAGTGGCTCAAAAAAGCGTGGAAGCCGGTGCAGCACTTGTCAATGATATTTCAGCAGGTTGTCTAGATGAACATATGATTCCTACGATAGCAAAACTTCAAGTGCCTTATGTGATGATGCATATGCGCGGTACCCCGCAAACCATGAATGATTATACCGAATATGAGGATGTGACGCTGGATGTACTCAGGTTTTTTTCTGAAAGAATTTCGTCCGCACGAAACGCTGGAATCAACGACCTCATTGTTGATCCCGGATTTGGTTTTGCCAAAACTATTCCACAAAATTTTGAATTACTCAGCTATCTGGACTTGTTTAAAAACCTTGATATACCTTTACTTGTGGGTCTTTCTCGCAAGTCAATGATTTATAAAACGCTCAACACTACTCCTCAACAGGCCCTCAACGGAACTACAGCTCTAAATAGTATTGCCCTATTAAAAGGAGCGTCAATCTTAAGAGTACACGATGTGAAAGAAGCGGTGGAGTGTGTGGAGTTGGTTGAGAAGTCTATAAAACTCCAAGCTCCAAGCACCAAATATTGTCTTCCGAAGCTTTAGCGGAGGGAGATTCCAAAAAAACGAGTGTTCAGTGTTCAGTAGCAGTGTTCAGTGTTCAGTAGCAGTGTTCAGTGTTCAGTCTGTTTAATGATGGCTCATCCTTTTAATATATCAATCAGCAATATTATTTAGCCCACAGATTACGCAGATACCCGCAGATTTACTTTCAATATAAAACACCCGTCATCGGTCTTCGGTCACCCGTCAAAACTCACCTCTCACCAACCCACCATCATCACGAGCGATAGCGAAGTGAACCCACTAATTATGCCCCACCCCACAACAATGTTGCTCCATAAAGCTGTTGCTGGCTTCGTTCCATGGAAATGCAGCGTTGTATTTATTGTTTTCCCAGTAAAAGGATTGCCGCTCTTTGGGGTGATTGCCTACTTCGTTCATGGTGTTACTGTCATACAATCTGCCATTAATCATTGTAAATACAAGCGAATTTGTATTTTGAATATCCTCTAGAGGATTCTTTTCCAGCACAAGTAAATCGGCCATTTTGCCCACTTTTATGGAACCGATATCTTTCCCGGCCCCGATGTATTCTGCTGCGTTGATGGTTGCTGTTTTTAATGCCTCCAGATTGCTCATCCCGCCTTGTTGTATGCTCCATAATTCCCAGTGAGCACCCAGGCCTTGTAATTGTCCGTGAGCACCCATGTTGACTTTTACGCCTTCATCTGCTAGGGCTTTTGCAGTTTTTGCCGAAAGGATATGACTGTTTTCATATTCTTCATCGGGCACCATCATACGGTGGCGCGAGCGGGAATCGATAATTCCTCTGGGAGTGAATTGTAGTAATTTGTCATTTTCCCAGACATCAGTTTTTTGATACCAGTAATACTCTGCATTGAGTCCGCCGTAATTTACCAGCAATGTAAGCGTGTAACCCACGTCACTGGCACTCCAAACCTCCAAAATATCTTTATAAACCGGAGCTACAGGAATGTTGTGCTCTACACCGGTATGGCCGTCAATGACCATGGTGATGTTGTGGAAAAAAGTTGATCCACCTTCGGGCACCACGTTGATGCCTTCCTCGCGTGCTGCTTGCAACACTTGTTGGCGCTGGTCTCGACGGGGTTGGTTGTAACTTTTTACCGAAAGTGCACCAAACGCTTTGGTGCGTTTGATGTTTGAACGGGCATCGTCCAGATTATTCACAACTGCCTTAAAGTCGCCATCTGCTCCATAAAGGATAAATCCGGTGGAGTAGAGGCGGGGGCCTACCAGGGCACCACTTTTAAGCATTTCTGAAAGGGTGAATATCGTTTCTGTATTTGCAGAGGGGTCGTGAGCCGTAGTCACTCCATAAGCAAGATTGGCATAAAACTGCCAGTTTTGTTGTGTTGTTAATCCGTATCGAAAACCGCCCACGTGTGCGTGTGCATCGACCATTCCAGGCATGATAGTTTTTCCGGCAATGTCATATACTTTGGTATTTGCGGGGATCTTAACTTCAGAAGAAGTTCCTATTGCTTCAATTTTATTTTGATTAATAACAATCGTTCCGTTTTCTATGAGCTGGTCGCCTTCCATGGTGATGATTCGGGCATTGGTAAATGCGATGCGGCCTACTGGTTTATCCACTTTCGCTTTTAAGCCAATTGCAATTCCTTTGTCTGAAGGTGGTTCTACTTTTTCGGGGGAACCCGGTAAAAAAGTAAAACGGTCTTTAAGTTCGTTTTTAAAATAACTGTCACCCAGCATCCACATCACTTGCTTACTGTCTGCAGACCAGTGCAGACTGATACCGGCATCATTTGCCAGTTGTGACACAGGAACGGCGGTGGTTTTGTTGTCGAGATCCACTTCCTGACCGTTTAAATTTAAGGGTGCTACATAGGCTTTGTGTAAATGGGAAAAGGCAATCCAGTTGTTATCGGGACTGGGTACCAAACGGTTGGCATATTTTGATTTGATATGTGTGCGTTCATGCTGCCCATTTAAATCGACGCTTTTCAATTCTTTGGTGAGTGCACCAAAAAACACCCCTCCGATTTGAAAGAAAACGCGTTTGCCGTCTTTGGTAAAGAGCGGATATTCGCCGTTTTCAGTGAGGAATGTTTTTTCACCACCGGCACTTTTCATAGTGTATAGTCCCGGATTTTTGGTGAAGGCCCTTCCCTGGTCGTTATTGCCACTTTCTTTTCTAAAAACAAGGGTTTGTCCATCCGGCGAAAAGGCGGGAGTTCTGTAGATACCCTTCTCTGTAGTAAGTTTTGAGGATGCGCCCCCATTGACTGAAATTTTTCTAATCGCTCCCAACTCAATATCATTCCAACTTACATAAACAATTTCTTTACCGTTTGGCGAAAAAGCGGGTTCGGCTTCAAAATCGGTGTCTGTTGTTAAACGTTTTGGGGTTCCGTTGGGTAGGGTTTTTGTCCAAAGGTAGCCTAATGCTCTAAAGACGAGTGTTTTTCCATCCGGAGAGGTTACGGCATCACGAATCATTTTTACGGTAAAATCATCAGATTCAATAGGGGTTTCAAAATGCACGCGTTCAGCAATATCAATCGCAACATCAGCAGTGAAGGGTATTGTGGATACTGCTGTGGTGTTAATGTTTACTTTCTGAAATTTTCCTTTTGCCCAGATAACGATTTCTTCACTGTTGGGCATCCAACTGAAATTTGGGTACACTCCAAAGATAGCCCAGGCAGTCATTTGGTCCTTATTGAGGGCATCATAGACCGGCCATTCTTCACCGGTTTGCAGGTCGTGAATGTATAAAACAGTTTTGGTTCGCACTCTTTTCACAAAGGCTAAGAGTTTGCCGTCACGTGAAATTTGGGGTCTGGCGGCTCCACCCGGTCCACCGGTGATTTGGTCGACATCACCCGTTTCAAAGTTATAGCGTTTAATGGCATAAATCTGGCTATTGGCGTCTTTGTTGTATTCAAAAACATTTCCGGGAGTTACGTCCTCGCTATAATACATATACTTTCCGTCAAGTGAAATTACAGGCTCATTGACATCTTTTTGGTCGTTGCTGCGTTTGGTGAGTTGAACACCGCTTCCTCCGGTAATGTGGTATTGCCACATTTCGCCGGCACCTAGGGAGCGCCCTGAAGTAAAGTGTTTGCGAGCAACTAGATAATTGCCATTGGGCATCCAGGTGGCATTGTTAAGCAATCTGAAATCTTCTTTGGTGATTTGTTTTGCATCGCTGCCATCGGTTTTCATCACCCAAATATTATCTCCCCCGCCGGCATCGCTGGTAAAGGAAATGTGTTTTCCATCTGGGCTAAAGCGCGGTTGAATTTCAAAAGGAATGCCTGTGCGCAATGCTTTGGCTTTTCCTCCGGTGATTGGGATGGTGTAGATATCGCCCACCATATCAAACACGATGGTTTTCCCGTCTGGAGAAACGTCTAGGTTCATCCATGTGCCTTCATCTGTGGTAAAGGTGTGAGTGTTGTATTTGAAATCGTAACCGGGATTGGCAACGTCCCATTTCTTATCGTCCTGTGCGTTTAAAGCGAATGTGATTAGAGCCGTAAATAAAGTGAGGGTGTGTTTTTTGAACATGTGGAATAAATTGATATAAAAATATGCTAAATATAGGTAAATAAATAATTTAAACTAAAGGAAATTAAGTGAGCAATTAATCCCTTCTGTTAACACTTTGCCTGGCTAAAAGCTGCCAGTTTTCGTTTTGAAGAATCCACACTTCCAAGACGTTCAACTTGACATCAAAAGGAGTTTCATTCACAATCCCGCTTACGTCAATATTTCTTCGTGTTGTTTTTAGTTTTTTTGAGGAATAATGA
>DAINOA010000052.1:0-14088 GCA_036735625.1 Planktosalinus sp.
TCACTTATTCGATACATTTTTTCATTAGAAAGTTCTTGCTCTTCTTCTAGGTCAATGTTGTTAATTTCAGATAAGTCAATATTAATTGTGTATGATTCAAAATAGCTTTTTGCAAATGGCTTTTTGTTTTGTCTGTTTTGGTCGTTGGAAAGAATCTCGTCATAATAATTTCCGTCAAAGAGAATTAGCGAGAGTGTATTTGAGCCTTCTTTACTTGTTAATTCGCCATTATTTGCTTTGATAACGGTATAATTTCCAACCCGATTTGGATTTTTTTTATGTATAATTACATCGTCAAGGTATTGCCCTCTATCTCCACTTTTTTTTGCTACTTTAATAGTAATATCGCCTACTGTACTAAACTGTCCTTCAGAGATGGCAACTGCCGGCTTTAATTGAGCAATATTTCTTCTTAGATTTAAGGATTTATATTCAGACCAAGGAATTACTTCATTTGCAAAATAAAAAACAGTTCCGCTTAGGATTAAAATAAATACCATTAAACTTCTCATCGCTCGTTGAAGCGATATCCCTGTGGACTTCATGGCTGCAAACTCATATTTTTCAGCAAAGTTTCCAAAAACCATAATCGATGAGACCAAAATGGTCAAAGGCAATACCAAAGGAATTAGTTTTGGCGAAAAATAAAGTAGGAATCTTAATATAATATCAAGGTCTAAATCTTTACCGGCAAGTTCAGATATATAAAGCCAAATAGTTTGTAAGACAAATATAAACATCAGGATAAAAAAAACACTGATGAAGGTTTTTAGGTAAGAAACCAATATGTATCTGTCTAAAATTTTCAAAGGCTAATCTAAATTGTTGATATAGTAGTTTTTGTATTTGGAAGCATCAAAAGTAAACAGCGAATTGGGGATGGGTTGGTTTGTTTTGAATGAATTTACAGTAATTGTAATTTCTGTTCCATTATCTTGACGTTGAATCAATTTGTAAATATGCTTTGTTTGCTGATCGATGCCTAGTAGTATGTCTTTAATTTCTGTTTTACTGTCTATGGGCTTTAATTGGATATATTGAATTTTTCTGCCTCTCACATCTTGAACAATATCCCATTTGTAAGTGTATCCTTTTTCATAAAAAGTAAGCATTTTTGAGGGGGTAATGTTACCATCATTATCAGGATTGTGTTTTGAAATAGTTATTTCTTCATCTTCAGGAACGATGGTGTGTAGTTTTTTACCATCAAAAAGCATGGTGGTTCCCATTAAATTGAGAACATAGTTTTCACCTTTTAATGTCACATCGCCACGGGTTTCCTGGTTGATGTTTTCTTTGGTGTTTTTAAGAGTATATCTAAATTCAATCTGGATGTTATCATAGCTTTTCACTTTGGCTGAAACCTCATTCAAGAGTGTTTTGGCTCGTTGAGCATCCTGTGCCTGAGCATTTGAAAGTGTAAAAACGGTTAGTAATAGAAGAATTACTTTTTTCATGGTTTTAAAATTATTGAGTTTCATTATCTAAAAGGTGATTGAGTGCGTCTATTGTTGGAATTAGTACTTGTCTGGCTTTACTTCCTTCAAAGGGACCAACGATTCCCGCGGCTTCAAGTTGGTCGATAATTCTTCCTGCTCTGTTGTAACCTAGTTTTAACTTTCGCTGTAAAAGCGAGGCAGATCCTTGTTGTGCAATCACCAAAACTTCTGCTGCTTCCCTGAACATAGTGTCGCGTTCATCGATTCCTATATCAAGATTTGTGCCACCATCTTCACTGCTGTATTCGGGAAGAATGTGGGCGCTGGCATAGGCTCTTTGGGAACCAATATAGTTTGTAATTTGATCGACCTCTGGTGTGTCAACAAAGGCACATTGTAGTCTGGTTAATTCATTTCCTTGTGTGAAAAGCATATCACCTCGTCCAATCAATTGATCTGCTCCAGAATTGTCAAGGATGGTCCTTGAGTCAATTTTTGAAGTAACCCTAAAGGCAATACGTGCCGGGAAATTTGCTTTGATGATTCCAGTGATGACATTTACCGAAGGACGTTGAGTAGCAATAATTAAATGGATACCGATTGCTCTCGCAAGTTGTGCTAATCTTGCAATGGGTGTTTCTACTTCTTTACCTGCAGTCATGATTAAATCTGCAAATTCATCAACCACCAAAACGATGTAAGGTAAAAATTTATGACCCTCATTAGGATTAAGTTTTCTTGCTTTAAATTTTGCATTGTATTCTGCAATATTTCTAACCATAGCTTCTTTGAGCAAATCATAACGTTGATCCATTTCAATGCACAGCGAGTTGAGTGTATTTATCACTTTGCTGTTGTCTGTGATGATGGCATCGTCTGTGTCTGGTAGTTTTGCGAGATAGTGACGTTCAATTTTATTGAATAAAGTAAGCTCCACTTTTTTTGGGTCAACTAAAACAAACTTTACTTCGGCAGGGTGTTTTTTATAGAGTAGGGAAGTGAGAATGGTGTTCAATCCAACCGATTTTCCTTGTCCGGTAGCCCCTGCCATTAGCAAGTGTGGCATTTTTGCAAGATCAACCACGAAAGTTTCATTTGAAATGGTTTTTCCGAGAGCTAGTGGTAAATCCATTTCAGCATTTTGAAATTTTGGAGAGGCAATCACAGAACGCATAGAAACCATTTTTGGGTTTTTATTGGGTACCTCTATACCAATGGTTCCTTTTCCGGGAATGGGAGCAATGATGCGTATTCCTAATGCTGAAAGCGAAAGCGCGATATCATCTTCCAGATTTTTTATTTTTGAAATTCGAATGCCTGCTTCAGGGATTATTTCATAGAGGGTAACTGTAGGACCCACGGTGGCTTTAATTTGGTCGATTTCTATTTTATAGTTTCTAAGAGTTTCTACAATGGTGTTTTTATTTTGCTCAAGTTCATCCTGATCAATGGTGATACCGGTATTTGCATTGTACTCTTTTAATAGTTCAAGTGTGGGGAATTTGTAGTTACCCAATTCCAGCTTTGGGTCAAATTCTCCAAAGTCTTTGACCAGTTTGTTGCTGAGTATTTCAACCTCTTCTTCATCTTCTGCTTGTTCTACTTCAAGTGATAAATCGTTTTCGTTTTCCGGTTTGATGACAATTATTTCTTTTTCTTTAGTAGATTCGGGATCTGGATTTGTTTTGTCTTCTGTTTTGCTTTCTTGAAGCGGTATTTCTTCATTCTTGGTTTCTATTTCTGTTTCGCTTTTCGCGGAAGCGATTTCTTCTTTCAATTTAGCATTCTTTTCCTTAAAGTAAGAAACTATTTTATCTGGAGTGAGTTTAAATTTTGAAATGATGTAAGCTAAAAATAGAAAGCCCATTAAAAACACAGTGCCTATAAAACCGAGATAATCCTGAAGAAAATGATTCATTTCAAAACCTATGACACCGCCTAGTAAAGATGATTTTGAAGTAAAAAAACCGAAAAACACAGACAGCCAAACCATAATCAAAATACCCCAGAACCAAAGGTGTTTAAGCGATTTTCTTGAAAGACTCAAAAATAAATAGACCCCGCTTATAAAAATTAAAAGACTAAGCAGGAGAGCAGATACACCAAAACCCTTATATACAAAAAAGTCACTAACCCAGGCACCAAATTTATTAAGTAAATTTTGGGCTTGTTCTTCACGGTCTGTGAATTGTGAAAGGATACTTTGGTCTGCTTGCCAGGTGAAAAAATAAGAGATGAAAGAAATGGTCAAGGCAAGGCCAAGAATCATAAAAAAAACACCCAGTATTATTTGCTGTTGTTTTCCTACTTGGAATTTAGGGATGCCGGTTTTTTTTGATGAAGGTTTATTCGCTTTATTTCCTGCCATGAATGATTAGGTATAATGGAACAAAAGTACAAATTGTTAACGTTATAACGATTAAAATATTCTAAATTCCAAGAACCTAATATAAATAACTCAATAAAGAACAAACATTAGCTTTGACCCCCTTTTTTATAACTAAAGCTTTCAATAATTAAAGCAATACTGATCACTACTACACACCCAAAAAGGTTGAGCCATAAATAAGGCATCCAATCATGCCACCATCCATAAATTACAATAACTTGTGTGATGAGGGCAGCAATAAAAACTGCATTTCCTCTTACATATTTTATGAAAAATGCCAGTAAAAATATTCCCAATACATTTCCATAAAATATAGAACCAATAATATTGACAAGTTGAATTAAATTATCAAACAGATTGGCAACACAGGCAATGCCTATGGCAATGATTCCCCACAAGAGTGTAAACCACTTTGAGGCTTTAAGAAAATGTTTTTCATCACCACCGGCGCTTTTGTTGCGTTTATATAAATCCATCGTGGTGGTGGTCGCTAATGCATTGAGTTCTGAGGCAGTTGAAGACATGGCGGCACTCAAAATCACCGCGAGCAAAAGGCCAATCAAGCCACGAGGAAGATTATTTAGTATAAAATGAATAAACACATAATCTTTGTCATTTGTTTCAACTTTGCTGCTTGCTTTGCTTATTAATTTTTTTGCATCGGCTCTGTAAATTTGATCTTGTGCATCCAGGCTAACAATGCTTTCCTTATAAATGGATATATCTGGTGCATTTTCATTATTGGTGAAATTATAAATAGCTTGTTGTTTCGCTTCAAAATTGGCTTTTTGTTTGGCTTCCAGTGCACGGTATTCCTCTGCATAATCTGAATTTAAAACAGTGCTGGTTGCCACCGGATTAAAATTTAAAGGCGATGTGTTGAATTGATAGAAAACAAATACCATCACTCCCACAAGCAAAATAAAAAACTGCATGGGTACTTTAAGTATTCCGTTCATTATAAGGCCCATTTGGCTTTGCTTAACAGATTTGCCCGATAGGTATCGTTGTACCTGGCTTTGGTCTGTTCCAAAATATGAAAGAGCCAGAAAAGTTCCACCTATAATACCACTCCAGAAGGTATAACGGTTGTCGAGATTAAACGAAAAATCAATAATATCCATTTTTCCGCTGGCTCCGGCTATGTTGAGGGCGTTTGAAAAAGTAATGTTTTCCGGTAAGTAACTTATAATGATAAAGAATGCAGCAAACATTCCGGCAAAAATGACTGCCATTTGTTGTTTTTGGGTTACGCTCACAGCGTTTGTACCACCGGAAACAGTGTAAATAATCACTAAAATTCCAATGATGATATTTAAGTAAATAAGATTCCATCCTAAAACTGCTGAGAGTATAATGGCAGGAGCAAAGATTGTTATTCCGGCTGCGAGGCCTCGTTGAATGAGGAAAAGCATCGCTGTTAAGGAGCGGGTTTTTAAGTCAAACCTGTTTTCAAGAAATTCATATGCGGTATAAACATTAAGCCTGTGATAAATGGGAATAAATACCATACAAATCACTACCATCGCAATGGGAAGCCCAAAATAAAACTGCACAAACCCCATCCCGTCGTGAAAGGCTTGCCCGGGTGTGGAAAGAAAAGTAATTGCACTGGCTTGGGTTGCCATTACTGAGAGACCAATGGTCCACCAGTTTGAGGTGTTTCCGCCTTTTAAAAAGTCCTGAACGTTTCTACTACCACGTGTTTTCCAAACTCCATAACTTACAATAAATACAAGAGTTCCAATAAGTACAATCCAGTCAATTATTTCCATCTTAAGTCAAAGCTATCATTAATAAATAAAACAATACAATATAAATTGCATTGCAAACCAAAACGATGGTATATAAATTTTTCCAGATGTAATTTTCAGGTTTTGAGTCCAAAGCTTATCTTTTTTGGTGTTTAGTTATAAAATCAAAGTGCAGCACATCAGTCATTCGATAAAGATAACAAATTTGCAAACAACCGATAAGCACCGGAAACGCCAGCCGGCAATTGCCTGAAAAAGCTTAAGCCAGTGTAAGTTATAGTTCCTTTTCCATGTTGTGTGATTACCAGTGCCCCTTCAACGGCATCTTCATTGGGGTCATTCATACTTAGAATGGGTTGAAACTCGTCTGCCCATTGATTTGCAAAATACAAACCGCGTTCCTGAACCCAATTTTCAAAATCTTTTTGTGTGATTTTGTTTGGGGTGTTTAAAACCGGATGATTTGGATTGATAAATTCTACTTTTGCTTCTTCGTCTGTAACCCGTTCTCTGGATAGTTTTAAATCGTAAGGTGCTAATTGCTCTGTTACCAAACCACGGGAGACATTGTATTGCATAATTAAATTTCCGCCATTTTTTACATAATCAAAAAGAACATCCTGCCTGAACCTTAAAACATCGTGAACATTATAAGCTCTTATTCCCACAACGATGGCATCAAAATCTTTAATGCTTTCTGCTGTCATCGTTTCAAGATTGATTTCTGAAACCTGATAGCCTATTTGTCTTAAAGCTGAGGGTATCTCGTCACCGGCACCTGCGATGTATCCAATGTCTTGACCCTTTATGTTTAATTCAATGCGAGCTATTTTTGCTTGAGCGGGCACTAAAATATGTTGAAAGGGAATGTGCTCATAATTCAGGGTTACTATTTCGCTGTTGTAATAGGAATCGCCCACTTGAATCAATAAACTCAATGTGCCCTCACTTTGTTTATTAGGTGGAGTTACGGTAAAAGTGAGTTCTATTTCCTGGTCTTTTGTTTCCAATTCAAAAGTTTGGGAGGAACTTACGCTCCAGCCCTCGGGATGTTGGAGTGATGCAATACCTGAAAGATTGTCTTTTCCAGCCTTGACCGTTACTGAAACCTGTTGGGCTTTTGGTTCTGAAAAAATGAGTACTTTATCGTTAATTTTTCCGGTAACTTCAGGTAAGACCTGAAAGGGTTGATATACTTCTCCGGTTACAGGGCTGTTGAATTTATAAATAATATCCCTTTCAAGAGTAAACTTCTCACCATCTATTATTACTTCAAAATATACCGGCTCGTTTTGATTGACTGTTGGAAGTCCAATATGATCGAGTTCGTTTACGTTAAATAGACCTTTACTTGCTTGTTTTTTGATCCAATATGGCGAGCTATAGATCGCATTTTTCGGGATAATTATTGAACTCTCTAAAGAAACACGTTGGTTATTTGTCAATTTTTTTTTCTCTTTCAAGAGTGATTTTGAGTTATAAGTCACATCATTAAGGTCCACGGAAACTGATGAGCGATTGATGGCTTCAATGTTTATTTTAATTTGAGAAGAAGGGGAGGTGGATTGTGTTTCTGCAACAGCTTCAAGGAAAAGCCCGGCTGCTGCTGTGATGATGTTTTTTATTTCTTTGGTTTTTTGAATGCCCCAGTAATCGTTTCTGTTTTTAAGAAGTTGGTATGCTTTTACAAGCTCAGGGATACTTGCTGCCGGGTTTTTAAAATCAAAATCCTTTTCAACCAGATAGAGAATAGTACCAATTTCTTCACCTCCTTCAATGCGTGACCAAGATGTGTTAATACCCTCAAAAAGGTTTGATGGGTCTGAAGGCATTGGGCCGTTTAGCAATTCCAAATATTCTGTATCCTCGCCTCGTGTGCCTGTATTTCCAAAACCTTGCGACTGGTGTTTGCTTCTACTTAATGCTGCAATTTCGCCGTTAGAAAGCCCCAGTGAGGGGTAGAATTTGCCTGTTTTTAATGCCACTAAGTTACTTTTATCTGCTTTTTCAAAGGCTTCCTGACTTCCATAAAACCACCAAGATGTATTGAAAAATAAACGCTTTGCTTGCCAGGGTTTGTATTGAGTTAATTGATTTGAAAAAGCATTGGAATCTGCTGCCAGATCAAAAGCTTCCACTCCTAAGATACCTGCTGCAGTATGGTGCCCGTGAGTGGTACCCGGTGTGCGGTGATTAAAACGATTGATAATAATATCTGGTTGAAATTTTCGTATGGCGAGAACCACATCACTTAACACAGCATCCTTACCCCAAATGGAAAAAGTTTCATCGGGATTTTTTGAAAAACCGAAATCAATGGCTCTGGTAAATATCTGTTCTCCACCGTCGGTTTTTCTGGCTTCTTCCAGTTCGTGGGTTCTTATGATACCGAGTAAAGGACCCAGTTCTGTACCAATTAAGTTTTGACCGCCATCGCCACGTGTAATTGAGATATAAGCGGTGCGCGCTTTTACATCATTGGCAAGGTGCGAGATAAGTCGGGTGTTTTCATCGTCAGGATGGGCGGCTACAAAGAGAACAGACCCTAAAAAATTGAGTTTCTTTATGGACTCATAGATTTCTGAGACGGTCGGTTTTTGAGGTTTTTGAGCGTGTAAATTATTGATTGAAAATAGTAATAAAGAAAAAACTAAAAGGAATTTATTCATAATATTATTATTAGTCGTGAGTTTTTGTTAAGTTTTTATCCTCATTATTGTCAATGTTTTCAACTCGGTCACATTCAGAAATCAATGTAATGCCTTTTTGTAATATCATATTGTTAGGGTAGCAAAGTAGCTCGCCTTTTTCACTTTTTAACAATGTTTGAAAAGCATTTATATCTTCAATTGTGAGTGGTTCTGCAAAAAAGTCTTTATCGTGTATTTTTATAGTATCTCCAATTTTAAATGGAAATGTAAAAAACATGATGATGCCGCTAGTAACATTGCTCAAAATGGACCATTGAGCAAAAAGAGCAACACCAATTATAGCAAAGACAGAGGAAAACACCAATCCAACATCACTGAATCTAACTCCCCAAATGAGTACATTCCAAAAAACTAATATGAAGACAAATGCAAAGTTGAAATATTTTTTTATCAATGTAGTTCGGTTCTCTACTCTTTCCTGTTTTTTTGCAAAACGATTCACTAATTTTATAGCAACTCCTTGCAAGATAAGTATGAGAATTATACTCACCGCTGAATATATTATTTTTGGAAGTAATTCTTCAAAAGTCATGTTTTGTCAGATTTAGTTTAGTTGAAGTGAATCTTTTAGGTGAACATCTTTGTTTTGATTCTTTGACCAATAGGGAGATTTTATTTGTTTTAATAAAGTAGCTTGAGTAGTGTAATTCCCAATTTGTTCTTGCCATTTTAAGATTTGATAGGGAAACACACTTTCAAACCAAATAGTCAATTTTCTTTCTAGCTCAGGGTATTTAATACAATATTCAAATGAGGTATCTTTTTGTTCTAGTGAGGCAAAAGCTTTGTAAGGTTTAAATTCTTTGTGAATGAGTCTGGAATATTCCATAGATGGAATAATCTGTATTTCACCAACCGGTAAATCTGTTGGAGTTACTCTTATTTGTGTCCAAATTTCGTCTTCAAGATGTGTTTTAGTAAGGTTGTATTCCTGGTCTGCTTCCCCTTCAAAATAAGAATGAGATTTTATTTCAAAATCACTTCTGTTGTTGAGTTGTGCATAAACATGTCCACACCATTCTTGGATTGAATTTGTAACTTTCAAAGCGTGTTTTTTTTCTTCAAGAGGATAAAAAACACTTGACATAATAGAATAAGGATAAATACCTGTGTTGAAGTTTTTTGTTTTATTTAGTTTTAGAACACTTTGAGTTGTTTCGGTCTTTATATTTGATTTTACTTGAACATCAGGCAATAAATCTTCGGTTACAAAAATGAGTACAGCGGTACCCGGTCTCATTTCGCCATAGCGATTTTGTTCAAGTGTATAAGAAGTGATTTCAGCTTGACCGCTAAACCAGTATTCTTTAAACTCATTTGATAAAATTCTAGGTGAAACCTGTTCTTTTGCAACTTCAGACTCTTGATTGGTTTTACAACTTATGAGTATTGTTATTGTTAAAAGGAGGGTAATGAAACGCATTATTTTAGAAATTTTAGCTAAAAATACTATAATTTCATTGTCCAGCAAACTCCATTAACGTTTTGTAAACAAGATGTGTGGGTAGTCCCATCACCGTATTGTATGAACCTTCAATTTTTGTTACACCAATAGCACCAATCCACTCTTGAATACCATAAGCACCTGCTTTATCAAATGGGTTAAAATTTTCAATATAAAAATGTATTTCGTCTCTTGAGAGTTCTTTAAAAAAGACTTTAGCAATGTCACTTACCACGATTTGCTTTTCGGCGGAAGTAAAACAGACAGATGAAATCACTTCATGCGAACTGTTTGACAAGGTTTGTAGCATTTCAAAAGCTTCTTCTTTGTCTTTTGGTTTACCCAAATAAATCCCGTTGTGAATTACAATTGTATCTCCTGTGATGAGAATTTCATTGGATTTTAAAGGTAAAAAAACCGAAGCTTTTAATTGAGATAAATACTCAGATATTTCACTTCTCTTTAGATGAGAAGGATACGTTTCTTCAAGAGGTTTTACTTGAATAGTATAAGGGATTCCAAGTTCATTAAAAAACTGTTGCCTGCGTGGTGAACCCGTTGCCAGGATGATGTTTTTTTCTGAAAGGATCTTATATAACATATTGAAATATTTAATATTAAAAATTCAAAGTTTAAAACCTAAAGCTAACCTACTTCGCACTTTGCGCTTACGGCAGGCAAGCCAGAAACGAACTTATTTAAACATCCCATCCATTCCCGGTATATTTGGCATTCCTTCTTTAGCAACAGCAGCGAGTTCTGCATCATTTACAGTAGTTGCTCTTGTAATTGCTTTGTTTAAAATTAAAACCAAATAATCTTCCAGTTGTTCCTTGTCTTGAAGTAATTGCTCATCAATAGCGATACTTTTAATTTCTCGGTTTGCAGTAAGGGTTACTTTTAAGAGACCGTCGTTGCTTTGCTCATCAATAAAAACCGTGTTTAATCTTAACTTAGTTTCTTCTACTTTTTTCTTGGTTTCTTTGAGCTTTCCCATCATTCCCATTAAGTCTCCAAACATAATTTTTAAATATTTAAAAAGTAATGACAAAATTATTAAATTAGCCTGTTATTAACTAAATAAAACCTTATGAAAATTATCGCTTCCATTTGTTTGTTAAGTCTTATTTTTGCCACCTCGTGTAAAAAACAAACCCCACAAGAAGACCGCATGGACCACACACCACCCACTGCTCAAAAAATTGATAAACATCTTGAAATTCACGGCGACGTGAGAATTGACCCTTATTTTTGGCTCAATGACAGAGAAAACCCCGAGGTCATCGATTATCTGGAGCGTGAAAATGACTATTATGATAAAATGACGGCACATACCAAAGACTTTCAAGCAGATTTGTTTGAAGAAATGAAAGCACGCATCAAAGAAGATGATGAGTCTGTACCCTATCTTTACAATGGTTATTATTATATAACACGTTATGAAACCGGTAAGGATTATCCCATTTTCACCAGAAAAAAGGGTTCGCTAGACGCTGAAGAAGAAATCATGTTTAACGGAAACGAAATGGCAGAAGGACACTCTTATTTTCATCTTGCAGGAATTAACGTAAGCCCCGATAATAAACTTGCTGCATTTGCGATAGATACCGTAAGCCGAAGAAACTATTCCATACAAATTAAAAATCTGGAAACCGGTGAAATTTACCCTCAGAAAATAGAATTAACTACCGGAGGTTCCACTTGGGCAAATGATAACACAACGCTGTTTTACACCCGAAAAGACCCTCAAACACTTCGATCTGATAAAATTTTCAGACACACATTGGGAAGCAACCCACAACAAGATGTCATGGTCTATTTTGAAGAAGACGATACGTTTAGAACCTATGTTTATAAAACCAAATCTGATAAATACCTTGTAATCGGGTCAGGTAGCACGATGACATCAGAATTTCGCATTTTAGATGCTAACAATCCTGAAGGGACTTTTAAAGTATTTAGCCCCAGAACACGTGGTTTAGAATACAACATAGCACATTTTGAGGATCATTTTTATATTTTGACCAATAAAGATGGTGCCAGTAATTTTAAATTAATGAAAACGCCGGTATCTAAAACAACTTCAGATAACTGGGAAGAGGTGATAGCTCACAGAGAAGATGTATTGATTGAAGATTTTGAAATATTTAAAGACTATCTTGTGGTGAGTGAGCGTGATAATGGCTTGAATAAAATCCATATTCAGCGGTGGGATGGTACAGATGCCTATTATTTGCCTTTTGACAATGAAACATACACAGCATACACTACACAAAACATCGAGTTTGATACAGATGTGTTAAGATATGGCTACAATGGTTTGACACAGCCCAGTGCTGTGATAGATTTTAATATGAAAACCAAAGAGCAAACCATCCTAAAAGAACAAGAAGTTCTTGGTGGTAAGTTTGATAAAAACAATTATGCATCAGAACGCATCTGGGCAACTGCAGCAGATGGCACAAAAGTTCCGGTATCGTTGGTTTACAGAAAAGGAATCAAAAAAGACGGAAAAAACCCCTTGCTACAGTATGGATATGGTTCTTATGGGGCAACCATTGATCCATTTTTTTCCACAACTCGTTTGAGTCTTTTAGACCGCGGATTTATCTTTGCGATTGCACACATTAGAGGAGGAGAATATCTTGGAAGACAATGGTATGAAGACGGAAAACTGTTAAAGAAAATAAACACTTATACAGATTTTATTGATGTATCCAAACACCTCATTAAAGAAGGCTATACCTCTCCGGAACATTTATATGCAATGGGCGGTTCAGCTGGAGGTCTTTTGATGGGTGCGGTTATGAATATGGCACCGGAATTATATAACGGTGTAGTTGCTGCCGTACCTTTTGTTGATGTGGTTACCACAATGCTCGATGACTCCATTCCATTAACAACCGGTGAATATGATGAATGGGGGAACCCCAACGAAGAGGAGTCTTATTTTTATATGAAATCCTATTCTCCATATGACAATGTTGAAGCTAAAGAATACCCCAACACACTGGTAACAACAGGTTTGCACGATTCTCAAGTTCAATATTGGGAGCCTGCAAAATGGGTAGCCAAGTTGAGAGAGCTAAAAACTGATGACAATATTATTCTATTCAGAACCAATATGGATGCAGGTCACGGTGGTGCTTCAGGAAGGTTTGAAGCGCTTAAAGAAGTTGCGATGGATTATGCTTTTTTATTAGACTTGGAGGGTATTACTAAGTAATTAAAAAAATTATCTTAAATTTGCAAAGTTTTATTTGATTGATGGAGTTTGTTTTTTTAGTATATTTAACTCCATTTGTTTCTTAATCAAAAATCAATTTATGAAGCAAGATATAAAAGCACACAATAATGTTCTTGAACTCATTGGCAATACACCGCTAATCCGTTTAAATAACATTACAAAATCCCTAAAAGGTGAATTCCTTGCGAAAGTTGAAGCTTTTAATCCCGGGCACTCCACCAAAGACAGAATAGCACTTTACATCATAGAAGAAGCAGAACGCAAAGGTATTTTAAAACCAGGTGACACCATTATTGAAACCACCAGCGGAAATACCGGTTTTAGCATCGCAATGGTGAGTATTATTAAAGGATATGAATGTATTTTGGCAGTGAGTTCAAAGTCTTCTAAAGACAAAATAGATATGCTTAAAACGATGGGAGCTAAGGTTTATGTATGCCCTGCCAACGTTAGTGCAGATGACTCCCGCTCTTATTATCAAGTTGCAAAACGTTTGCATGAAGAAATAAAAGGCTCTGTGTATATCAATCAGTATTTTAATGAGCTGAATATTGACGCTCATTTTAAAACAACCGGTCCTGAAATTTGGGACCAAACCGAAGGAAAAATTACACATCTGGTTGCTTGTAGCGGAACAGGTGGAACTATATCAGGAGTTGCACGGTATTTGAAGAGTAAGAATAAAAACATACGAATAATAGGAATTGACGCATACGGTTCTGTATTGCAAAAATACCACGAGACCAAAGAATTTGATGCAGAAGAAATCTATCCTTATCGCATTGAAGGATTGGGTAAAAATCTAATTCCCACTGCAACCGATTTTGATATCATTGATAAATTCATTAAAGTAACCGATGAGTCAAGTGCTCATACAGCCCGTGAAATCGCTAAAAGAGAAGGACTTTTTGTGGGTTATACCAGTGGTGCTGCTTTGCAAGGAGTCAAGCAACTTGCAGAAGAGGGAGAGTTTAAAGAAGATAGTAAAGTTGTTATTATTTTTCCAGATCACGGCTCGCGATATATGAGTAAAGTATTTAGCGACGACTGGATGAATGAACAAGGCTTTTTTGATAGCCAAAATATTGAAGCTAAAGAAACCAT
>DAINOA010000053.1:0-13970 GCA_036735625.1 Planktosalinus sp.
CTTCTTCGTCTAGGTTGAGGGTGCTGATCTCGACTTTGGTACGAATACTGTCCAACACGGCTTGTCTGATGCCCGATTGGAGCAGACGAATGTCTTCTATTTCTTTTTTTATTGTTTTTTCAATAACGCTTTTCGTAACTATGGAAGGCGTTTGGTAGGCAATAAAGGTAATACCTTGGGGCGGTTGGCTGATGTCGAGTTGGGGAATATACAAAATGCCGTCATGTTTGCTTTTTTTGAGGGAGCTTTTAGCCTCTTCGAGTGAGGTGTTGAGGTACACGAACTGCAATTTTTCGGTGTCCGTAAATTTGTTTTTGAACAAACCACTCACGTCGATGACCTCGATCACCTTGCTTTCGCCCGTCATGGACGCAATAAATATAGAGCCGAACGACAAACCCACGATGAGTAGCGGACCCAAAAACGACATAATAATAAAAGACTTTTTGCGAACGCGCGTCAGGTATTCGCGCTGAACAATAAGTAGGATTTTGTGCATAACTCTTCAAAAATTTTTATTGCCAAAGGTAATATTTTTGGAGGTTATTTTAGAAAATTTAACCGAAGTTTTTTTTGGCAAGGAACAGTTGGAGCAAAAAATAGAAAAAAGGCGGGTAATTTTCTGAATGACTCATGCAGGATTCGAACCTGCGACCTACTGCTTAGAAGGCAGTTGCTCTATCCAGCTGAGCTAATGAGTCAGAAAAATAAGTCGGGGTGGCAAGATTCGAACTTGCGACCTCCTGCTCCCAAAGCAGGCGCGATGACCGGGCTACGCTACACCCCGAAATATTTAATTTAAAGAGAGTAAAACTTCAATAATTTATTGACTAACAGAGTATCTTTTGCGGAGAGTGTGGGATTCGAACCCACGCGACAGTTACCCGTCGACAGTTTAGCAAACTGCTCCATTAACCACTCTGGCAACTCTCCTAAAATCAGAACTTATCTACCCTTAAAAGGCGGATGCAAATGTAAGCTATCAAAACTTATATCACAACAAAAATTAAAAAAAATATTTAAGCCATTTATATTGAATCAACTAGGATATTTTCTTTCTTTATTTTTTTTTTATTAGAAAATCTAAAGTATGTTAATCAATTATTTAGTCTCTAATCAATTTAAGCAGAACTTCTTGTTTAGATTGATAATTGCCTTTATTTTATGTAAATTTGTTGCTTTATAATTTAAAACATCCTAAATCATTTATAATGAGTAAAAATGTAGTCATAGTCTCTGCCGCAAGAACACCAATTGGTAGTTTTATGGGAGGTTTGTCCTCTTTTTCAGCAGCTCAATTAGGTTCTCTTGCAATAAAAGGGGCACTCAATAAAATAAATTTAGACCCAAATCTTGTTCAGGAAGTATTAATGGGTAACGTTGTACAGGCTGGCGTAGGTCAAGCTCCTGCCCGCCAAGCTGCAATGGGTGCCGGAATACCCAACACCGTGGGATGTACTACTGTAAATAAAGTCTGTGCCTCTGGTATGAAAGCCATAATGCAAGCTGCTCAAGCTATAAAATCCGGTGATTTAGAAATTGTAGTTGCCGGGGGTATGGAAAGTATGAGTAACATTCCACATTACACATACTTAAGACAGGGAACAAAGTTTGGTCCATCAACTATGATGGATGGTATGCAAAAAGATGGACTCGTTGATGCCTATGATAACAATGCCATGGGAGTTTGTGCAGATGAATGTGCCATAGAATATAATTTTTCAAGAGAAGACCAGGATAAATTTGCTATTCAATCCTATGAAAGGTCTGCAAAAGCCTGGAAAGAAGGAAAATTTGCTAATGAAGTAATTCCAATAGAAGTTCCTCAAAGAAAAGGAGACCCCATTATTATTTCTGAAGATGAAGAATTTAAAAATGTTTTTATTGATAAAATTCCCCAATTAAGACCTGCATTCACAAAAGATGGAACCGTTACAGCTGCAAATGCTTCTACCATTAATGACGGTGCAGGAGCCGTTGTTTTAATGTCTGTAGAAAAAGCCAAAGAACTTGGTCTAAAACCTTTGGCAACCATAAGAGGTTATGCAGATGCAGCTCAAGAACCAAAATGGTTTACCACAGCTCCAGCCAAAGCTTTACCGCTGGCACTTAATAAGGCAGGCGTCACTATTAATGAAATTGATTACTTTGAGTTCAACGAGGCGTTTTCTGTAGTTGGCCTGGCAAATATGAAAATTTTGGGTCTCAATGATTCAAATGTAAATGTGAATGGTGGAGCTGTATCACTGGGACACCCATTGGGATGCAGCGGTGTGAGAATTATAATTACGCTTCTTAGCGTTCTTGAACAAAACAATGCAAAATTTGGTGCTGCTGCAATTTGTAATGGTGGTGGTGGGGCTTCTGCAATGGTAATTGAAAGGTTATAGATGAAATATGGTCTTTGCAATTTAAGTTTGGTTCCCTTAAGACTTGAAGCTAGTGATACAAGTGAGATGGTCTCTCAACTTTTGTATGGGGACCATTTCAAAATCATTGAAATTAATAAAAAATGGTGCAAAATTAGAGTATCATTTGACAACTATGAAGGCTGGGTTGATTCTAAACAATTTTTAGAAATAAATTCAGAGGTGTATCATTCCTTAGAAGAGCAAACTCCAAAATTGACTTCTGATATTATGGAATTTATTTCAGATATCAATGGAACATTAATACCCGTCTCTATTGGTTCAAACCTTAATGCTTTGCCTTATTTAAATCACTCTTATGAAGGAAATTTTATAACCGGAACACTTGCAAAACAAAATATTATTGATTCCGCCTTACTCTTCTTGAATGCACCCTATTTGTGGGGTGGTAAAAGTGCATTTGGTATTGATTGCAGTGGTTTTACACAGTTAGTTTATAAATTAAATGGATATAAATTAATGAGAGACGCTAAAGATCAAGCAACTCAAGGAGAAACACTTAGCTTTATTGAAGAAAGTGAACCAGGCGATCTTGCCTTTTTTGACAATAACGAGGGCATCATAACCCACGTTGGCATTATAATGAACAATAATTATATTATTCATGCCCACGGTAAAGTTAGGATTGACTTACTAGACCACAGTGGTATTTTTAATGTTGAATTAAAAAAGCATAGTCATAAATTAAGAGTCATAAAAAAGACCATTTAAATCATTTAAATGGATTCAATCTTGATACAGATTATTTAAAAAAAGGTTTGTTGTAGAACAAACCTTTTTACTATTAATGAGGTACTATTTATTTTTACTCTTCAATTGCCTCTATTCTTGACTTCATTTCTTTGAATTTAGAATCTTCTCCTAGAATTGAGTATATATTCATCAAAGTTCTCAAAATATTTGCATCATTGGGTCTTGATTTTAAGGCACTTTCAAGATATGGAACAGCCTCTTTATACATGTCATTTCTTAGCACAATCAATTCATCATATCGCTTATTATCTTTAGATGAGGTCCCTAGAGAATTCATTTCTTCAATATAAACCTGCTCTTTTTCAAGTATTAAAACTGCCATATTTACTTGTGCATTTGCATAATTTGGATCTAACTCAAGGGCTCTTTTATAATATTTTATTGCATTTTCATTATCGCCTATACTAGAAGCGCTCACCCCAAGATTGTAGAATAACTCAGGATTGTCTGGGTCAGTAGCAACAACCATTTGCATTAGTTCATTGTATTTTTTCATATCATTCATTTGAAGTGCTATGTTGGCCTCAGCCTTAATTAATGCAACATCATTTGGATTCTCTTTTCTGGCATTTGAAATCAATTCTTTTGCTTCTTCAATTTTTCCATTCTCAATATAAAGCACTCCTAAATCTCTCAAAATAATGGGCCTTCTGGATTCAGACAATCTCTCTTGAGGCCTCACATAATTTCCAGACATCATCATTAAATTTTGCTCCTCTTTATTTCCAAATACTTGAATATCACCAGTCTCCTTATCTGTTGCTATGTATTCCTTTTCAATACCTGTATAGCCTATATTAAATAATTCCTCATAATAAGTCATAGCAGTTTTATACTCTTGAGCATTCATTGCATTTGTTGCTGCAAAATAAAGGTATGCCGTATCAACCTTACTAATGGTATAACCTGCATAAAGCTTTTTTGAGGCATCACTATATTTTTGAACATTTTGATCTTGAATTGCAGAATTTACAAGCCTCACTAATAGCCCTTGAACCTCATCTTCTGCCTCTTTGGTATATTTTTGTTTACCTGTTGATTCTATCTCAGAAACTTTTTTAAATGCATCAACAGAGGTCATTAAGTCATCTTGGTTATTGCCGGCAGCACCCAGATATGCTTGCCCCTTATAAAGATAATACTCAGCTTTTTGTTCAGCGTCAGCATTGCTTATTTGTCCTTCTATGGATGCCAAAATCTTCTTTGCTTGTTCAAAAGATCCACTTTTAATTTCTTTTGATGCATCTCTTAATTCCTTTTTTTGGGAATATGATAGTACTGTTAATAAAAGAGCAGTAATTATCAAAATTGTTTTTTTCATTGTTTTAAAGTTTAATTATTCTTTGTTATTATTGTTTAAATCAATATCTGTTCCAATTTCATTACTATCGCCATTTTCTACTTCCACATCATCTTTCAAGGTTTTTGCAACAGCTGCAATTGCATCGTCTTCTCTTACTTTTATTAGCCTAACCCCTTGAGTAGCTCTTCCCATTACCCTTAGGTCATCAACAGACATTCTGATGGCTATACCTGATTTATTAATAATCATAAGGTCGTCATTTTCTAGAACACTTTTAATAGCTACTAATTTACCGGTTTTTTCTGTAATAGAGATAGTTTTTACACCTTTTCCACCTCTGTTAGTGATTCTGTAAATGGCCTCACCATCTTCAGGGTCATCAATATAGGTGCGTTTGCCATATCCATTTTCAGATACAACAAGAACCGTTTCTTCTCTGGGGTTGTCTATGGCTATCATACCAATTACTTCATCTTGCTCATTTGCAAGCGTTATACCTCTTACTCCAGATGCATTTCTACCCATTGGTCTGGTTTTTTCTTCCTCAAACCTCACTGCTTTACCAGACTTAACCGCAAGCATTATCTGGCTGTCACCGGTTGTTAATTTTGCTTCTAAAAGTTCATCTTCTTCTCTAATCGTAATTGCATTAATACCATTTGTCCTGGGTCGTGAGTACTGCTCCAAAGGCGTTTTCTTGACCTGACCTTTTTTAGTTGCCATAATAACAAAATGGTTATTAATGTATTCCTCATCTTTTAAGTCCTGAACACAAATAAATGCCTTCACTTTGTCGTCTTGTTCAATATTTATTAAATTTTGAATAGCTCTTCCTTTTGAAGTTCTTGAACCTTCAGGAATTTCAAAGACACGCATCCAAAAACATTTTCCTTTCTGTGTAAAGAATAGCATATATTGGTGATTTGTGCTTACAAATAAATGTTCTAAAAAGTCTTCATTTCTTGTAGCAGACGCTTTTTGACCCACTCCACCCCTATTTTGTGTTTTGTATTCGTTAAGGGGAGTGCGTTTTATGTAGCCAGCATGCGAAATTGTTATCACTACTTTTTCATCGGCAATAAGATCTGTTATTGATACATCCCCACCGGCATATTCAATGGTGGATCTACGCTCATCGCCATATTTACCTTTAATTTCTAACAACTCTTCTTTGATAATTTCCATTCTCATATCTACACTGGCAAGTATCTCTTTGTAGTTTTGAATTGTTTTCATTAACTCTTCATATTCACTACGCAATTTATCTTGCTCAAGACCTGTTAATTGACGTAATCTCATCTCAACTATGGCTTTTGCCTGAATTTCAGTTAGGTCAAAAGCGTCAACTAATTTTTGGCGGGCTTCATCTGCATTTGAAGATGCTCTAATCAATCTAATAACCTCATCAATATTATCTGATGCAATAATCAAACCTTCAAGAATGTGAGCTCTTTCTTCTGCTTTTCGAAGCAAATATTCTGTTCTTCTTACAACAACTTCGTGACGATGCTCAACAAAATATTGAATTAATTGTTTTAAATTGAGCATTTGAGGTCTTCCTTTTACAAGCGCAATGTTATTTACGCTAAAAGAGGACTGTAGAGATGTATATTTATAAAGGGTATTTAAAACAATATTTGGAACGGAATCTCTTTTTAAAATATAAACAATGCGCATTCCATTTCGATCAGATTCATCGCGAATGTTTGAAATTCCTTCAATTTTCTTTTCATTGACCAAATCTGCCGTTTTTTTAATCATTTCGGCTTTGTTGACTTGATAAGGTATTTCTGTAACAATGATGCACTCTTTGCCTTTAACCTCTTCGATTGTAGCTTTTGCTCTCATCACTACACGACCCCTTCCGGTTTCAAAAGCTTCTTTTACACCTTCATAGCCATAGATAATTCCACCTGTAGGAAAATCGGGTGCCTTTATGTGAGTCATCAACTCGGCTACGTCTATATCATTGTTTTCTATATAGGCAACTGTTCCATCTATAACTTCTGATAGGTTATGAGGAGGCATATTAGTTGCCATACCCACAGCAATACCGGAAGCACCATTTATCAACAAACCGGGTACACGTGTTGGTAAAACAGTGGGTTCTTCCAAAGTATCATCAAAATTTAACTGAAAATCAACAGTTTCTTTGTCAATATCTGCAAGCATATCTTCAGATATTTTCTGCATTCTGGCTTCAGTATATCGCATTGCAGCAGGGCTATCACCATCTATTGACCCAAAGTTACCTTGACCATCAACCAGCATATAGCGTAAACTCCACTCTTGAGCCATACGCACCATAGCATCATAAACACTAGTATCACCATGGGGGTGGTATTTACCTAAAACTTCACCCACAATTCTGGCAGATTTTTTGTGGGCAGTATTTGACCTTACGCCCAGCTCGTGCATACCAAATAATACACGTCTGTGAACAGGTTTCATCCCGTCTCTCACATCAGGAAGTGCACGTGACACAATGACCGACATAGAGTAATCTATGTAAGCTGATTTCATTTCCTCCTCAATGTTAATAGGAATCAATTTTTCACCTTCATTCATATGTTTTATTTTTTATTTTTAATTAATAAATTGTAGAGGGCAATATACAGCTTTTAAAGCTTTTTATGATTAAAAACAGGCTGTGTTTTACACTATTTTATTAACAAATAGCACCCCAAAAACGGTTAATAAATAGCCATTAAATAATTTTTATTTTGGAAAGTTTTTTTGTCTTTTTACTACAACAGGTTTAAGTAGGAATAGTTTTTGTAGATTACTCGCTTATTTCGTAAATTTATACGCAAAGAAAATACTATGGATGATAATTTTTCCCCAAGAGTTAAAGATGTGATAGCTTACAGTAAAGAAGAAGCCTTGCGGCTGGGTCACGACTTCATTGGTACTGAACACCTGATGTTGGGATTGCTTCGTGATGGAAATGGAAAAGCAATTAACATACTTAACGCGCTTGATATAGACTTAAATCAACTTAGAAGAAAAGTTGAAATTTTAAGTCCTGCAAATCCAAATACTGCAACTCTGGCAAATGATAAAAAGAATTTGCATCTCACAAGACAAGCAGAGAGAGCACTCAAAACTACATTTTTAGAAGCAAAGCTGTTCCAAAGTTCATCTATTAACACAGCACATCTTTTATTGTGTATTTTAAGGAATGAAAATGACCCAACAACAAAATTGCTCAACAAACTAAAATTAGATTACGATAGCGTGAAAGATCAATTCAAATTTATGATTGCAAATGATGAAAATTCATTTCAATCACCTACATCAGAATCGTTTCCAAATGATGATGATGAAACTGGCACTTCAAATGAGGGTTCAAAGGATACTCCATTTGGTACATCCGGTACTGCAAAACAAAATAAAAAATCAAAAACTCCTGTATTAGATAATTTTGGACGTGATCTTACGGCATTGGCCGAGGAAGGAAAACTGGACCCTGTAGTGGGTCGTGAAAAAGAAATTCAGAGAGTTTCTCAAATTCTAAGCAGAAGAAAGAAAAACAATCCTCTGCTAATTGGTGAGCCCGGTGTGGGTAAATCTGCTATAGCTGAAGGTCTCGCATTACGCATCATTCAACGAAAAGTTTCACGAATTCTTTTTGATAAACGTGTAGTGACCTTGGATCTTGCCAGTCTGGTTGCAGGAACAAAATACCGTGGTCAATTTGAAGAACGCATGAAAGCCGTAATGAATGAACTGGAAAAAAATGACGACATCATTCTTTTTATTGATGAAATTCATACTATCGTTGGTGCCGGAGGTGCAACCGGATCTCTCGATGCCTCAAATATGTTTAAACCTGCTCTAGCTCGTGGCGAAATACAATGTATTGGTGCAACAACACTTGATGAATACAGACAATACATAGAAAAAGACGGTGCGCTCGAAAGACGCTTCCAAAAAGTCATAATTGAACCCACAAGCGTTGAAGAAACCATAGAAATCTTAAATAATATCAAAGACAAATATGAATCTCATCACAATGTTACTTATACAGATGAAGCAATTAATGCCTGTGTAGTATTGACAAACAGATACATGACAGATCGCTTCCTTCCGGACAAAGCCATTGACGCTCTAGATGAAGCAGGCTCAAGAGTTCACATTACAAATATTAATGTGCCCGAAAAAATAGTAGAAATTGAAGCACAACTAGAAGAAGTAAGAGAACAAAAAAATTCTGTTGTTAAAAAACAGAAATATGAAGAAGCTGCCAAGCTGCGGGATGATGAGAAAAAACTTGAAAAAGAATTGGCGATAGCACAGGAAGAATGGGAAAACGAATCGAAACTCCATAGAGAAACCGTTACAGAAGAAAATGTAGCAGAGGTCGTTTCAATGATTACTGGAGTTCCTGTGAATAGAATCGCACAGACAGAAATTAAAAAACTATCTGAGTTGCCCCTACAGATTAAGGGAAAAGTTATTGGTCAAGATGAGGCAGTGAATAAAGTTGTGAAGGCTATTCAGAGAAATCGTGCCGGACTAAAAGACCCAAACAAGCCCATTGGTTCATTTATCTTTTTAGGGCAAACAGGGGTTGGAAAAACACAACTTGCAAAAGTTTTGGCTCGTGACCTTTTTGATTCAGAAAATGCATTGATTCGCATTGATATGAGTGAATATATGGAAAAATTTTCCATATCAAGGCTTGTTGGAGCGCCTCCTGGATATGTGGGCTATGAGGAAGGAGGACAACTCACAGAAAAAATAAGACGCAAACCCTATGCAGTTGTTTTGCTTGACGAAATTGAAAAAGCCCACCCTGATGTTTTTAACATGCTACTTCAAGTTCTTGATGACGGCTATTTAACAGATAGTCTGGGTAGAAAAATAGACTTTAGAAACACTATTATCATTATGACTTCAAATATTGGCGCAAGAAAATTGAAAGATTTTGGCCAAGGAGTTGGGTTTGGCACTGCTGCAAAAACAAGTCAGGCAGATGACAATGCAAAAAGCATTATAGAAAATGCTCTTAAAAAAGCGTTTGCACCAGAATTTTTGAACCGTGTTGACGATGTTGTTGTCTTTAATGCTTTGGAAAAAGAAGATATCAATAAAATAATAGACATTGAATTGTCAAAGCTTTTCCTGAGAATCAAAGATTTAGGATATTCTCTTACCCTTACTAAAAGCGCTAAAGAGTATATAGCAGACAAAGGTTTTGATAGAGAATATGGAGCCAGACCACTAAATAGAGCTATACAAAAATACATTGAAGATGCTCTTGCAGAAGAAATAATCACTTCAAAGCTGGTTGAAGGTGACCTTATAACAATGGATTTGGATAAGAAAACAAATGAATTGGTAATTAAAATTGAAAAAGAGAAAAAGACTACTGAATCATAATGAGTAAAAACAAGAAACTTTTATTAGGAATCTTAACTTTCTTGCCTTTACTATTTGTTATAGCTTACTTGTTTATTTTTTTTAAATTTATAATTGGCTCAATGAGTTCACCTCAATTCGACCCCTATGTAAATGAAGAATATTTTTTTGGAAATATAGTTCTGCTTGTTCTTTTGATATTTGCAGCAATAATATTTGGTGTTGGAATGATGATCTATTACATCATTCACGCAAACAAAAATCCAAAATTTGACAGCAATCAAAAGTTATTGTGGATTTTAATTTTAGTTCTCACCTCTTCTATTGGTAATATCATTTATTATTTTGTCGAAATTATACCCGAGAAAAAAAATGAAATATGAGTTATTCAAAGGAAGAACTTAATGAAATTGAATCCCGAATCTATGCTGAAATTAACACAACAAGGGTAACTATTGAAAAATTCAGAGAGCTCACAAAACCCATTGCTCCTGAGAATGCAATTGGAAGGGTCTCAAGAATGGATGCAATAAACAATAAAAGTGTCAATGACGCTACTCTTTATAAAGCAGAGCAAAAATTAAAAAACCTTGAAATTGCGGTCACTAAAATAAATGAGCCCGATTTTGGAAAATGCAGAAGATGTAACAATCAAATACCCATAGGAAGAATTTTACTCTTACCCCAAATAACTATTTGTGTAAACTGTGCCTCAAGACTATAAATTTATTATTTTTATAGTCAAATTGTTACCAAGAAAATCAATAAAGTATGCGTGCAGCCATAAAATATGATTTTTGTGATTTTTCAATTTTTGATAATTTTATAATTGCAGTCATGCAAGAAGGAGTTACAGTTCTTCCTAAACACAATAATGTTTTAATAGAGCTTGCTGAAAAATATTTTAAAGACAGGCCTTTTGCTTACATAACAAACAGAATAAACTCTTATTCTGTTGACCCTAAGGTTTTTAAAGAAACTTCAAAAATTAAAAATCTTATCGCTTTTGCTGTAGTTTCACAATCTGATGTAAGAATTGCAAATGCATCATTTGAACGACAATTTTTATCAAAACCTCATAAAAGTTTTACAAAACTTATTGACGCCATCAACTGGTGTGAGCAACTTGTTGAAGAATCAAAAAATAAATTTTAATGAAACAATAAGTCAGTATCAATGCGAAAACTTTCCAAAAAAGAAACGCTCAACTTAATATCACTCGCAAGTACTCTGTCCTCCTCTACAAAATTTACCACTTTTCGATAAGTATCCAGAAAAGTGTCTAAGAATGGAGATGTTTTCTTAGGCAATCTAAAATGTAATGCCTGTGAGGCATTAAAGAGTTCAATAGACAAAATAGTTTCCACATTATTTAAAATCAGCAAACATTTTGTAGCAGCATTAGCTCCCATACTCACGTGGTCCTCTTGTCCGTTTGAAGAAACAATTGAATCAACACTTGCAGGAGTAGAAAGTTGTTTGTTTTGGCTTACAATTGACGCTGCCGTATATTGAGGAATCATAAAGCCGGAATTCAATCCGGGATTGTTTACCAAAAAATGAGGCAATCCCCTGCTTCCTGAAATCAATTGGTAAGTGCGCCTTTCAGATATACTACCCAATTCAGCGACTGCAATCCCTAGAAAATCTAATGCTAAGGCAAGGGGTTGCCCGTGAAAATTTCCACCGGAAATAATTTTATCTTCCTCAATAAAAATATTTGGATTGTCTGTTACAGAATTAATTTCAGTTTTAAAGGTTTTTCTCACAAACTCTAGTGTGTCTTTTGTAGCCCCGTGGACTTGTGGAATACATCTAAATGAGTATGGATCCTGTACATTTTGCTTTTCGTTCAAACTAATTTCACTTCCTTTGAGAAAATTTCGGATGTTCTCTGCAGTTTTAATTTGCCCTCTGTGTGGGCGCACTTCGTGAACCAGTGAATCAAATGGAGAAAGGTTACAATCAAAAGCATCAATAGAAATGGCACCTATTAAATCTGCCAAATAAGATAACTTATATGCTTTTATCAAAATATATATACCATAAGCACTCATAAACTGAGTTCCGTTTAACAAAGCTAGACCCTCTTTCGCTTGAAGCGAAATGGGCTCCCATCCATACTTTTCCAAAATATCTTTTGTTGATACAATTTCATCTTCAATATGAACCTCTCCCAACCCCAGCAGGGGCAACGACAAATGCGCTAAAGGTGCCAAATCACCAGATGCTCCCAAACTTCCTTGTGTGTAAATTACCGGTAAAACATTTTGATTATAGAATTCAATAAGTCGTTCTACAGTTTTTAATTGGACACCACTGTTTCCATAGCTTAATGATTGCACTTTTAAAAGTATCATCAACTTAATAATCTCATCTGGAACAAGTTCTCCTGTACCACAAGCGTGGGATTTCACTAAATTACTTTGAAGATTTGTTAAATCAGATTTTGAAATTTTGATATTACAAAGTGAACCAAAACCAGTGTTTATTCCATAAACAGGTGATTCATCATTTTGTATTTTTTTATCTAAATAGTCTCTGGATTTTTTAATATTTAATACAGCCTCATCAGAAAGTGCCAGTAGTTTGTTGTTGTCAAAAATATCTATAACTGTTTTCAAGTCAAGTATTTGACTACTTATATAATGAAAGTTGGACATTAAAATAGTACATTATTTATTGGTGTTCCAAATGTAAAAATTATAAGGTAAAGTTTACCTTTTTTTATTTAAAGTTATTAAGAAGAATTCTTATCAACTATTATTAATACCTTTATATATAATACTCATTTACCATAAAAACGAGCCATTAATAAATTATTGCAAAACAATAGGTTATCTAATTTATTAATTCTACATTTGCGCCTTATAAAACAAATTTTTATTTTTATTATTATGCAAACAGGAACAGTAAAATTCTTCAATGATTCAAAAGGTTTTGGATTTATTAAAGACAACCAATCAAATGAAGAAATCTTCGTACACATTTCAGGTCTTATTGACGACATCAGAGAAGATGACGAAGTAACCTTTGAAACAGCTCAAGGAAAAAAAGGATTAAATGCAGTAAATGTTAAACTAGCGTAAGCAACGTTTTTAATATATACCCTTTAAACTTTAAAAGCTCTCCATTATGGAGGGCTTTTTTGTTTTAGAACTCAATCTCTTTCATTTATATAGTATTTATTTTCAAGTGCTTAAATATCTCACTCAAGTTTTGGCACGACCTTTGGTATTTCTATAGCGACAAGTAATGCTAACCACAACAAAAAGCAATTACTAACTTTTAAAACCCGCTATTATGAGAAATCTAATTTTAACATTCGCAAGCATCTGCTTTAGTTTTATTGCAGTGCAAAGTTCAGCAAACGATTCTGGATACTACACTTCCTATGATGGAAACAAATTCATTTTTGTAGAAGGTGGAATTGAGTTTTCAGTATTCCCTGATGGTCAATTTGATTTTGTTTTTCTAGGTCACCAAGGAACTGAAATATCAATAAACACCCCCAATGTAGCGGTAAATTTTAATTCAGGCTACAACTATGATGCCTATATTCAATATGATAGTTATGGAGCAGTAATTCAAATTGAAGACACCCCTATCTACTATGACCATTATGGACGCATAGTAAGAGCCGGTGATGTAACCATTAGATACAATAACAGAAGACTTGTTCAAGTGGGCGGTTTATATGTGCATTACAATCCTTATGGATATTATTCACACTACACAGGTTACATTAACTATTACAACAGATATTATGTTTACAGATCTTGGCACGTTTATTATGCTATACCTTATTATACTTATTCTGTAATTTGTTATACTCCTTACAGAAGATATTATAGCCCTCTAAGATATAGCTACAGCTACCATAGACAACACTACAGAAATGGTTATGCCTATATGAATGGAAGACGGGAGTTTTACAGACCCGGCAGTAGAGTTCACTATCGCGATGGACGGGTTACTGCTAATAGTAACTTCAGAAGTTCAGGAAGAGACAATGGTGTTGCATCTACAACCTATAGAAGAGACGATACAGTTGTGAGAAATAACTTTAATTCAAGAACAGATAGAGTTCAGCAACGAGGTACACCAAGCAGCTCTACCGT
>DAINOA010000054.1:0-13768 GCA_036735625.1 Planktosalinus sp.
GAAGGTGTAATTTGTTCCATAACTCTTTTGGAAACAAGCGTTTGGCATCTTTTTCAGTTTGAACCACATTTTTTCCATTTGAAAGTCCCCAGCGATACATCAGTCTGTGGATGTGTGTATCCACTGGAAATGCCGGAACATTAAATGCTTGAGCCATAACCACACTTGCTGTTTTGTGTCCCACAGCCGGTAATTCTTCCAGAGCTTCAAAATTTGAAGGCACCTGCCCGTTATGCTTTTCAATCAATATATGGGAGAGGTAATAAATTCCTTTGGATTTCATTGGTGAAAGTCCCACAGGTTTAATTATTTCCCTAATTTCTTCTACTGTAAGTTTAATCATGTCATATGGGTTATCAGCAATTTCAAAGAGAAGAGGCGTAATTTGATTCACTCTCACATCGGTACTTTGTGCCGAAAGCAATACAGCAATTAAAAGTGTGTAGGGATCTTTGTGGTCTAAAGGGATGGGTATTTCAGGATAGATTTCATTTAACGTTTCAATAACAAATTCAACCTTTTCTTGCTTGTTCATTTTGTGTAACTTTAAAGTTGTAAATTTAATGGAAACCATGGATTGAAGCAATTCAAAATCATTGGTTTTTCTAATAATAATATAAAATTGCTATACAAATGAAAACACTACAAACTGGGGATATTGTCCCAAATTTTAAATCAACAGATCATGATGGAAATCCGGTTTCATTAAACGACTACAAAGGAACAAAACTTGTTGTTTTTTTCTATCCAAAAGCAGACACTCCGGGTTGCACAGCAGAGGCCTGTGACCTGAGAGATCATTACAGCGAACTTCAGAAAATGGGGTATAAGCTACTAGGTGTGAGTGCAGATAGTGAAAAAAAACAAAAAAATTTCAAGGAAAAATATGAATTTCCATTTCCATTACTGGCAGACGAGTCTAAGGAGGTGATAAATTTATTTGGTGTCTGGGGACCAAAAAAGTTTATGGGTAAGGAGTATGACGGGATTCACCGCATGACTTTTATAATTGACGAAAACGGTGTGGTGGAGCGTGTAATTGATAAGGTGAAAACCAAGGAACACGCGGCGCAGATTTTAGAAAATTAAAAAAAAGGCCTCATTAATTTGAGGCTTTTACTTTTTCTTTATAACCAAATAGTTTTTTATCCTTAATAATAGCTGCAACCCCGTCTGGAAGTGTTTCCTCCCATCCCTCTTCATCATCTGATATTTTTTGGAGTACTTCTCTGGAGAATATCTGAAGGATTTCAGGGTTGAAATCAGTTATGTCAACAACTTTTCCATTGTATTTAAAGAATTTGAAAAGTTCTTTCATACGTGGATGGACCTTTAAGTTGTCGCTATTAATCAATTCACCTGTTTCTTGATCCAGCATGGGATACAAGTATACTTTCAAATCTTTGAAAAAGAGTTTTCCAAAGGCCTCAAGTATCCCTCCACTTAAATGACGGTAATATTTTTCATCAAATATATCAACTAGGTTATTAACACCCATGGTAAGCCCCATTCTTGATTTGGTATATTTTGAATAAAACTCTACCAATTTATAATATTCCTGGAAATTTGAAATTAATACTGTGTGACCCAAATTACAGAGTAAACGTGCCCTATCCATAAAGTCTTCTTCATCAATTTCACCTTCAGCTCGTAGGTTTGAAAGTGTAATTTCAAAAATGGTAATTGCGTTATCTTTTTCAACTTTATTTTCATTCAAAAAGATCTCGTGAGAGCGTTCAAACATATCAATATTAACCTTAGTAACTGGTCTGAAACTACCTCTAAGTGTGAGGATGTTTTTTTTGTATAAAATTGCAGCGGGTAAAATGTTATTACCGTCTGGGCCAAACATCACCGCTTCTGTCATTCCGTTTTTGATCAATTGAAGACTCATCAGGCGGTTGTCGACCTCTTCAAATTGAGGTCCAGAAAAGTTAATCATATCAATCTCAATCTGATCTTTGTCAATGTGGTCATATAGATAGCGCAAAAGTTTTCTTGGCTGGTCATATTTGTAGAATGCACCATAAACAAGGTTAACTCCTAAAACCCCAAGGGTAAGCTGTTGAAGTTTTGCATCGTTTTCTTTAAAACGAACGTGTAAAATTATTTCATTATAATCTTCTTTAGGATCTACTTGAAATCGAATACCCACCCAACCGTGACCCTTGAATTTTTTTGCAAAATCAATGGTTGCAACTGTATTTGCATAGGTAAAGAAAATTTTATTAGGATGTTTTTCTCTGGAAATGCGATCTTCCATCAATTTTGTTTCATGACGCAGCATTTTTATGAGTCTGGATTCAGTAACATAGCGTCCATCCTCTTCTATGCCATAAATAGAATCACTGAAATCCTTGTCATAAGCAGACATCGCTTTAGCAATCGTACCGGAAGCACCACCGGCTCTAAAAAAGTTTCTTACGGTTTCTTGACCGGCACCAATTTCGGCAAAGGTCCCGTAAATATTTTCATTGAGATTGATGCGAAGCGATTTGTCTTTTATGGAGGGAATTTGTTCAAATTCTTTATCTCCTTTCAGGAATTCTGGCATTGTGATATTGTATTATAATAATTTATACAAAGGTAGTAAATAGCTAATAAATACAAGAGTTAAACAAAAAAATATCTTTAATTTTGTCACTATGTTAAAAACACTTTCTGTTACATTTTTGGGTACAGGTACTTCACAGGGTATTCCTGTGATTGGCAGTGAACACCCTGTTTGTAGGAGTAGTGATTCAAAAGATCATCGTCTTCGTGTTTCTGCGTTAATTTCCTGGGATGATTTTAATTATGTGATTGATACCGGCCCGGATTTTAGAATGCAAATGTTGAAAGCTGGCTGTAAAAAACTTGATGGGGTGTTGTTTACGCATGAGCATAACGATCATATCGCAGGATTGGATGATATAAGACCTTTTTTTTTTAGACAAGGTGACATTGCTGCATATGCTCATAAACGAGTTTTTAAATCCTTAAAAAGAAGGTTTGATTATATTTTTGTCACTGAAAATAAATACCCCGGAGCTCCAACGCTCAAAGAAATTGAAATTGACAAAACAACTCCATTCAAAATAAGTGATAAGTTGGTTATTCCTATTGAAGTGATGCACAATCGACTGCCGGTTCTTGGTTTTAGGATTGAAGATTTTACCTATATTACAGATGCGAAAACAATTGCTCCGGAAGAAGTTAAAAAAATTAAAGGTACTAAAGTACTTGTATTAAACGCTTTGCGACAAGAGGCACATTATTCTCATTTTAACCTTGAGGAAGCCCTTAAGTTTATTGACTTAATAAAACCTCAAAGAGCTTATTTAACTCATATTAGTCATATGTTAGGATTTCATGAAGAGGTCCAAAAAACGTTGCCAGAGAATGTATTTCTTGCCTTTGATGGCTTAAAAATTAAAGTTTAAAATAGTATGCGAAATAAAATTATCCTTTATCTCTTTATTTTTTCTGTCTTAATGCTATTATTTATGTATATGAATCAAAAACGCATTTATGAAGACCAGGAATCAAAAATTAATGATTTAAAAGAAAAAGCCGATTTTTATAAAGGTCTCAATGAATCATTAACCAATGAAAATTTTGACCTGAACTACTTTACTCTTTTGGGTAATGACAACGCCATGAGTTATTTTGAAAATTATGGGCTGGAAGCTAATTTTATGCAAGAGATGGTTTCAAATCAAATTTATGCGCAAAACAATGTAGAGGGTGATAATCCATTGGTGCCTTATGTGGGTATGGAAGGTAAAATGAAAATCAATAAAGTACGTTTTTTAAACCACCGCTGGGTGATTGCCGATTTTACAGATGGTCGCTACTGGGGGGAAATGCTACTTGAGTATAATCTTGATGAAAATGAAAATTTAAACTTGAGAACGGTTGCTTCTTTGTTATATCCCGGGAATTAAATTCCTAAACCATGTCAATTTAATTAAATGCGCTTCTCCATCCACCCTTTAAACTCAAAAAAGTTTTGTGGAGACACGCCGTGTCCAACAGGAAATTCACTGTATTGGTTTTTGATTTTCAGACTATCGAGCAGGGGTTTTGCTTTTCTTGCCCATGCTACTGGAATTAACTGGTCAACGCTACCATGTGAACAGTAAAAATCGAGATTTGAATAGTCTTTATCATTAATATCTTCTGGCAATAATTCTTCATTGATATAACCGCTTAATGCAATTACATTTTTTACTTTTACAGGATACTTTAAAGCCACAGCATAACTCAGTATCGTTCCCTGACTAAAACCCAATAGCGTGACATTGTCTTTGTCGACATCATAAGCAGATATTGCTTCATCAATAAATGTAGCAATGAGGTCAAGAGATTCCTTAGCTTGTTCAGTATCACTAAACTTTCCTGCACTATTGTCAAAATAAATAGCATACCAGGCGTTTCCGCAGGGTTGCAAAGGGAACGGTGCACGTGCCGAAATAATAAACAATTCCTCAGGCAACTCTGAAGCAAACGAGAACAAATCGTTTTCATCACTACCATAGCCGTGAAGCATAATAAGAAGCGGCGCTTTTAAGGCATTGTCTTTTGAAGGTCTTGTAATGTGAAAAAGGGACAGTTTTTTTGTGTTCATATCCTAAAAATAAAAATACCGCACATAAAATGCGGTATTAAATTTCACTTTATTAAATGTTATTTAATAAATTTAAACCATTCTTGAAAATTTTCACCAATAATGGGAATTAATTTTTTTTCTCCCTGAATAGCACCAATAAAACCAATCACCCAAAGCACAAGAAGTAATACACTTAAGATGGTTCCAAATAAACCTAAGTTTACAGCCATTGTAAGAACAGAAATTGCAATCGACAAGAGTACAAGTCCAAACATTTGTCTGAGATGAAAGTTAGCATATTCATTCTTTTTACTTGAATTCATAATGAATGCCACTACCCACCCAATTAAAGTGATATACGCAATTATTCCGATGGTTTTACCATCATTTTCAACTGTATTTTCCATAAATAAAATGAATTAGTTAGTTTTATAAAAATAATGATTTTAATCTAAAAATGTGAACCAGATTTGAAATTTTTCACTTAGGTAAGGAAATACAGGTTTTTTTCCTTGAACTGCATACACAATACATAAAATCCACAATACAAAAGATATGAGCCACAAAACATCGCCCAGTATAATATTTACATAGGCATGAGATACCTGTGAGACAAACAAAAGGGTGACCAACCCAAACATCATTTTTATATGATAGGTCACATAAGCAGATTTATCTTCCTTATTTATAAAGTAGGCTATAATCATTCCAATAAAAGTGATATAGGCAATGATAGAATGATTTTTTTCTTTTTTACTTGGTTCCATAAATTTTACTTATTTAAAACCAATTTTTTATCTGTATAAATACCTAATGCTTTTCCTTTTAAAACCTGACCTAGTAGCGCTGCATTTTTTGAAGTTGAAAGGATATCGCTTTCTTGAAATGTCCAATGCGAATCTGGGTCAAAAAGCGTAAGATTTACTTCAGTTCCTTCTTCAATGGGGTTTTCTTTTATGCCAAACCTTGACTTTAATCGTGTTAAAAATATAACTGTTTCTTCAATGGTAAAGAGCGTATTTAATGCACCAAAACAACTTTCTAGTCCAATACTTCCAAACAGCGCATTATCAAACTCAACATTTTTATGTTCTATATCGATGGGATTGTGCTCAGAGGTGACTCCGTCAATGATTCCTTCTTTCAATCCTTTAATAAGTTCATTTTTGTCTTCGTTTGTTCTTAAAGGTGGCATTAGTTTTAAATTGCTGTTGAATTCTTGTAATGCGTCATCTGTTAGCATTAGATTGTTGATGGATACACTGCAACTTATATCAAGTCCTTTTTGTTTGGCATCTTTAACCAGAGCAATACTTTTTTTTGTGGAGAGGGTGGGGAAGTGTAGTTTTCCGTTTGTGTATTCCAGTAGAAAAAGATTGCGGTTGATGTGTAATTCTTCTGCAAGAGCAGGAATACCTTTCAAGCCTAACCTTGTGGCGCTTTCTTCTTCATTGGCTACACCGTTTTTAGAAACATCATTTTCATTACAATAAGCAATAACGAGACCGTCAAAATTTTGGGTGTATTGCAGGGCGATTTTTAAAAGGTTGGGGTTTTTAACCGGTTTTTGATAATCATAAAATGCAATTGCCCCTGCGTTTTTCATATCGTACAGTTCTGCCAAGTCTTCTCCATTTCCCTGATGTGTTAGCGCACCAATTGGGTAAATTTTCACAGGTTGATTTGCGGCTTTTGAAGTGATAAACAGTATGTCTGCTTTACTGTCTGTAACCGGATTTGTATTTGCATTTACAGCAACAGCAGTATAGCCTGATAAAGCAGCTGTTCTAAGTCCGTTTTCAAGGGTTTCACGTTCTTCAAAGCCGGGCTCGCCAAAACTTACGCTGCTGTCAAACCAACCTTGTGAAATATGTAAATTTTTAATTTTTACTTCCTTTCGGTTATCAGGATTTTCAATTTTTGTTGCAATTTTTTCAAATTGTCCGTTTGTGATAAGAACATCACGTTTTTTTAAATGATGCTTGCTGGAAGTATCAACTACAATAACCGATTTTAAGAGAATGTTCATTTTAAAAGTTTTAGCAATAACATTTCGATAGCGAGAAAAAGCAAAGCAAAAATAACAAACCATTTCCAAAAATCACGCACACTGCTATCTTCTGCAAGTTTTTCAAAAACAGAATTAATACTATTGTAATTTGTGGTTCCGGTCCAGTTTGCAGTGTTCATATAGATTAAATTGCTTTCAGACCTTGCATAATTATAACTTACACTTTGCAATTTTGTTTCCTTGTTAAAAACGCCATAAATTCCTGCTTCTTCAGGTTGTTCAGTAGTAGTTATCAGTACTTTGTTGATGCTATTTCGCTGAAGCGGAATAAAATCAACCGTTTCATTTTTCAAACTTAAAATATGGTCTTGTTGTAATGAAACTGAAACGGCAAACTCATTTTGCTTTCCAATGGTGTAATACAAATCGGGTAAGGGTAAGCTTTGTTTGGCAATGCGATAAAAAGTGGGGACTACCAGAGGTGAATTGGTGAAATTTGAATTTTCTGAACTTAATGAGCCTGTAAACATGTAAACATTTTGATTTTGAATCAAAAAGTCTGATTTATCTTCAAAAGAAAGAACAGGAGTTTGCTTGCGCGATAGCAAAAAATGACTTTCCACAGTTGGATATTGGAAGTTTGTAACCTGATCTTCAAAAACGTTTTGATAGATGGGGTGTGAAAAATGAATGGTTGTAAGTTGCTTTTCTGAAGTTGATGTGCTTGATATCGTCCCTAAATTCAATTTTGAGAAAAACGAGTTATAACTAGATAAATTGAATTCTTCAGAGGGAATTATTACAAGGCTGCCTCCGTTTTCAACAAAAGAACTGAGCGCATTTTGGAGCACGTTATTTATTTCATCAAGTTGGTTGAGAACGATCGTATTTTGTTCCTGAAGGATATTAAAGTCCAATTGATTGATGGGCTGAGAACTATAATCAAACTCATCTGTAGTATAAATTTTCCTAAGGAAAGCATCACTTTCCTGATGAATAGTTAAGACCTTAATTTTACTTTTTTTATTGATATTGAAGTAAAATTGGTTGTCAAAAAGTAACGATTGGTCTGTAATTGAAATAGTCCCTTCAAAATCTGAATCTTTAATTTCAAAGGCCACTATTGCGGCAGCATTTTTTTGAATATCAATTGAGGTTTTGGCTACAAGATCCTCTTTATTATAGAGAGCAATGGGTACATTTTCTTCCGCTTCGCCATAATTTGACACAAGAACATTTAGTTCAAGACTGGACGAATTCACTCCGGCGATATAAACACTATCAATAGCGAGGTTGTTTGTGTTTGTTGGCTTTAGCTGAACTGTCGAAATAGTAAGACTGCTATTACTCAAATCTGGGAAGTTCTCCTGCCCCTGAAAATCTGAAATCCAGACAAGATTTTTTAAAGTGGTTTGATTATTTGAGAATAAGCTTTCTGCTTTGAGCATTGTTTCTAACAGGGACAGTGAATTAGAGCTGTATGAAAGGCCTAAAATAGCATTTTTAAAATCGGTTGTGGTGGTTTGTTGTGAACTGGAATTGTTTGTAAACCAACTAAGCTCTTCGGGTATGTTTGAGTTTTTAAAAAGATGTTGTGTAGCCGTTTTAAGTATTTCGCCTTGAGTGCCTTTAGCTTGTAAACTCAGTGAATTATCAATATAAATAACGGTTTCACTTTGAGCAGTAGCATCTGTTTTTGATGTTTTAAAGGGTTGTGCAAAAGCCAAAATTATGCAGGCTAAAGCAAAAAGTCTTGTTAAAAGCACCAGCCACTTTTTGAGTTGCGAGCTTTTTCTTGTTTGAAGGGTGACTTCTTTGAGAAATTTTAAGTTGGTAAATGAAGTTTTTTGAAACTTTCTAAGCTGAAATAAGTGAACAATGATGGGAATTACAAGTAAAAGAAGGGCAAAAAGTAATTCTGGGTTTTTAAACTGCATTAAAAAAAAGATTTTTCAAAGATAAAAATTGATAAGTAAATAGTACTTAATAAAGGCAATTATTTTTTTGGAATTTTATTGTCATCAAAAGCACTGGGCAGCAATTGGGGAATAAATTTAATAACTAAAGGTAGCAGGAGTGTACCCCCCGGAAGCAAAAAAATAGTGAGTGAGGGTATGGTTTTAAAAATCTCAAACAGTTGATCTTTTACTACATTTTTTTCTTGATTATTGAGTTCAGTAACGGTTGATTTTCCTAGTAATCGCATCAATTCCTTACTTTGTGAAAGTTCTTTGTTCAATCTGTTTTTATTTCTTAAAATGAGCAACTTAACAAGTTTTGAAGATTGTTTGTAAAACTGTTTTACAGGGTGTGTGTATTGAAATAATTTGATGGAGGATTCGTTTAATTCAACAAAATTTTTGAGGTTTTCTAAACTGTTTGTTGCATGACTTTTATCCATCTTTAACGCTATGCAGAGATTTTCTAAAAATTCTTTTTCAGATACTTCAAGTTGTAAATCACTCCATACTGCCATTGAAGCCAAATCTAGTAAGTAGTATTTTTCTATGTTTTCTTTAAAAATTCCAAAGTTTGAATGTTCAAGGGATAATTTTGAGTTAGTGAAATATTTTGAATGGAGTGTTGAGGTCTCAAACATTTCAATAATTAGTAAGTCATATTTTGTTTTTATAGTTTTTGTGAGCAATCCAAAAAAGCAAGTTTGCAATAGTGTTGCCTCCAATTGTTGAGGGTATGAATTCAAAAGTTTGTTAGAGGTGATGTATTTTTGATAAGAGAGTACATCAAGAAACAAAAGTGCGTTTGTCATTATATGGTCAAAATTTTGTTTCTCAACACTTTTACTCTTTTCAATGCGCTTTGCCAGTGTTAGTTCCAGTTTTCTCGATTCGCTGGATTTAAAACTTAATTTTGGAAGTAAGGAGCGTTTTTGCTCATTTAATTTTGAGTAAAAGTTATTTAAGTGACAGATGCATTTATTATAATCTGTATTTGGGAAGTACTTAAAATAAATGAAAAAGAAGGCCTGTAACAGATTTACTTTGGCGATTTCTTCCTCGGTTAATTCAACAGAAAGTTTTTCAAAATTGATGAGGGTATTTACAGAAAAGCCATAGATAAAACCATTTTTTCTTAGATTTTCATAAAAATCAACATCGCTTTTAAAGGGAAAGTTTGCCTTGGACTTTCCTAAAATAAAAATATATTTGTCAATCCAACCGGAAGATGAAGGGTTCATAAAAGAGATTGTTGTACCATTTTGCAAATTTACATCGAATGTTTATGAATTAGTCTTCAAATATTGTCTATTTTTGGGCGTTATTACAAGAACAAGTTAGATTTAATAAAATTTCTTTTCAATAATAAATTTAAAAATATGATCAAAAAAAGTATCGTATCAACTTTAGCAATTGTTTGTTTGCTTGTTGCTACCCCTTTCCTTATTTCCGGTGATCACCTCGATGCACCCGGTGTTACAGGAACAACCTCAGATATTACCGGCTTTTATGCTTTTGAGGGAGATAATCCTAACAATATTGTATTAATTGCAAATTTGCAAGGTTTTTTACCACCCGGAACAGCAACAGAAAATGCATCTTTTGATGAAGACGTCTTGATTGAATTCAATATTGATACCACAGGGAACTTATCAGAAGATTTGGTAATCCAAGCAATTAGAAGAGGAGACACTATGTTTTTCTTTGGTCCCACAGTACCCGCAACAACAGGTTTGCAAAGTGAAATTGCAACATTTGCTCCTATGAATCAAGTTTTAATTTCTGAAGGAACCACAGATGCAGATGCAATAGTCGCTGAAAACAACGGAATGAAATTTTTTGCAGGCCCACGCGATGACCCTTTCTTTTTTGATTTGAATCGGTTTAATGCCATTGTAAATGGTGAAGTATCTGGCTTTAATGTTGAAGGCGAAGATACTTTTGCAGGCAGTAATGTTTTGACCATAGCTGTTGAACTTCCCAAGTCTATGCTGGGCGCCGGTTCTGTTGGTTCAAATCCATTTGAACCAACAACACCCATATATTCAATGTGGGTTGAATCAAAAAGAAAACAATAAATTTGAAAATGAATACAATGAAGAAATTAGTTTATATAAGTTTTATAGTTTTAACCACAATGCTTTTTATACAGTGTAGTGAAGATGATAATGACAATATAATTGAACCGGAAGCAACCTGTGACGACGGAATTCAAAATGGTGACGAAACCGGAATAGATTGTGGTGGAAGCTGTGACCCCTGTCCAGACGGGCCTGTAGGTATTGATTTTTCAGGTATCTATGTACAAGAGGATCAAGTTGGAAGACCTGCTATATCAAGAGTTTTTGTAACACAAGGTCTTAGAGATAATTACAATACAACAATCCCTTCTGAAATGTCTGCGGCTTTTCAACAGGATATGATGGCAAATTTGATGGTTTTAAATCCTGATTATGATGCTAATGGCGGAAATGGTTTAGGTCAAAATTCTGAGGCATTTACCTCGCTATTATCCAGAGACGTGCTTTGGGTTGCACAAACCGGTGCAGCAACTTTTTTTGATGGTAATACGATTTTAACCGGAAGAAAATTAGGCGATGATGTGATGGACTTTCATTTGTTACTCATTTTTGGCGGACCCGATTTTGAGAATCCATTGTTTGATGGAACCGGAGACAATCCACTTTTGATTAGTGACGGTGTTAATGCTAATGACAAGCCGTTTTTATCAAGTTTTCCTTATGTAGCTCCACCCTTTTAATTAAGAATATAAATTTCTTTTAAAACTGCCTAAAGATATTCTTTAAGCAGTTTTTTTATTTATAAAAACCAAAGCTTTGTCTTCTTCGTATATAAAGTAGTTAGTTAATTTATGCAGAGGAGTTGTTACCTATGCATGATTTCAGGAAGAACCGGAAATGGTTAACTGGTTTTTCAGAGTTTTTTTGTTAGTGGAAACGCCCGTGATTTATCACGGGCGTTTTGTTTTTCATTTCGACCCAATGTTTAATTATAAAATTAATCAGAAGGTTATTTAAGTATGAAAAAAAAAACGCCTCTGAAATTCAAAGACGTTTAGTAGAAATTAAATACCTTTTATTTAAGACAACGATTTGTCTAAATCACACCAAGGGTATAGAGTTGCTCAAGAGTGGGCGTTGGACTACCTCCGGCGGGCTCAAGTGTGATTCCAAAACCTTCACTTTCAGGAATATCTTGAAGCACAAATACTTTATTATCAGTAGAGGTAAAATCATCCAGAAGTCCAATACTTGTTGGAGTGAGCGGATCCATTTTAAGAGACCAAACCTGATAAACCATGCCTTCAGGGGGCTCTGGAAGTCCTCTTGCGTCTAGATGAACGGTATTAGTGCTTTCGTTATAAAACACTTTTGCAAAGGCTTCGGGAGCAACAGGAGTATTACCGGGAAGGTTGACTGCCTTAATGTTTTTGTCTCTTAAGATATTAAGTAGTGACTCAGTTTCAGCAAGACTTTCTTCTGTTGAGATTATTTTTTCAAGTAATTCCTGATTTTCTTTTTGAGTTTCTACCAGTTCGCTTTCTAAGTTTACATTTTGGTTAAACACCCAGAATAAACCTATTAGTAATAAAACAGATGCTGCCCATCCTAAAATGGCCGGCCAGTTTGTGGTTTTATCGGTTTCTAAATGTTTGACAGAACCACCAAATATGTTGTTGTTTATTGCAACCCATACATTATCTGAAACAGAAGGGGCCACTTCTTCAGCAAGAGATTTTAGTGTTGCTTCAATTTTTTCAACCTCTTCTTTTACTTCAGGATATTTTTCCATAGCAGCAATAATCTCTTTGTTTTCAGCTTCTGAAAGTGTGCCGTAAACAAACAGTTCTAAGTTTCCTGATGCTATGTATTCTTGTGCGTTCATACTATTCTCCCATTGAATTTCTTAGGGATTTTAAACAATTCCTATTTCTTGTTTTGATAGTTCCCAAGGGAATATCAAGTTTTTCTGAGGCTTCAGCTTGTGTAAATCCTTTGAAATACAATAGATCTATTACTTTTCTACACAAAGGCTCAAGTGCTTTTACAAAGGCTCTTAATCCAATCGTATCTGTGGTTTGATTAAAATTTGTTTGATCCTCGAGTATATGTACGAAATTATCCGCGTCTAAGTTTTTCTTGGAATTTTTAAATGACTTAGACCTTATTTTATCAATAGCAGCATTGCGTGCGATATTTAATATCCAGGTAAAAAACCTACCTTTATTGCTAGAATAAGTGGATGATTTTTCCCAAATTTTAATAAAAACATCCTGTAAAACCTCATCGGCAAGGTCTTGGTCAAGAACGATATTATATATTATACCATAGGTACTCTCAGAGTACATGTCATATAATTTTGAAAAGGCTCTTTGATCCCTCTTTTGAAGTAAAATTATTAATTCGTCTGGCTGCATTGAAAATTTAAAACTTGAAAACGCTAATCTAACAAAAATAAATCGATTCTAATGTTAATTTAAATAGTCGTCGTTCATACAATTTTTATTTAAACTTTACCTTTTATCGAAAAAAAATGTTATATGTCGACAAAATACTGTTATTTTATTATTATTGACCCCTTAATTAATTATTAAAACTTAAATCAATCATTTTAATGTATCAAAACAAGCATTATATTTAGTTATTAAAATCTTTTGATAACATTTAAAAAAAATACCGATGTTTGTGTATATTCTTTTCTACAACCTTAAATTTAAACTCATGAGACAAAAATTTTCCTTCTTTTTATTGCTAATGGCAATCCTATTTACAAACACCTCTTTTGGTCAAAACTTTAATCAACTTATTGATAAAGAACTCCAAAGACTTACCCACGAAAACCAAATAACCGAAAGTGATGTCACTTGGTTTGTAACAAGTGAACACGTAAGCCGAACAAGTGGAACGCACCACGTTTATTTCAGACAATTATTAAATGGTCTTGAAATAAATGGAACTGAATCGAGTATTCATATTAACTCAGATGGAAGCATTCTCACTAAACACCTCAATTTTGTTGATAACGCTGTTCAAAGACAACAAAGCGGAATTTCTCCTGGTTTGACAGCGACACAAGCAGTAGAGGCTGCCGCTTCAAAATTAGGCTATAACATTACTGAAAACCTAAATGTTATTGAAAAAAAGGCCGGAATAAATCAAGAATCACTCATTAGTAAAGGTGGAATAT
>DAINOA010000055.1:0-13279 GCA_036735625.1 Planktosalinus sp.
TTCAGAAATTCACGCTTCAGCTTCAACCTTGATTTCAAAAGCAGAAAAGCCCAAAATAGCAATGAACAGTGCAAAGTTTTTTGAGGAAGAAATGCATTATGAATCTAGCGCAGATAATATTCAAAGTATATTAAAATCGATTCAGAATGAGATTTAAGGTTTTTGCACTACTCTTACTAATATTTGCAGGTTGTCAAAAACAATCAAACAATCTGGTTTCAAAACAAGCGCTACACGCAAATTGGAAATTTAAAAACCTTGAAGATGGGCGATGGCTTCCTGCATCCGTTCCCGGTAATGTGTTTTCAGATTTGTTAAACAATGAGCTTATCCCCAATCCATTTGTGGGCAATAACGAGCACGAAGTGCAATGGGTTTCTGAAAAAGTTTGGGAATATCAAACTCAATTTTCGGTAGATAAAAGAACATTGCAAAACAACAATCACGTTTTAAACTTTGAAGGTTTAGATACCTATGCTTCAGTTTTTTTGAATGACAGTTTAATATTGGAAACCAACAACGCTTTCAGGCGTTGGCAAGTAGATATAAAATCGTTGCTTCAATCTGAAAACGTTTTAAAAGTGATTTTTCAGCCCACCTCAATTTTTGAAACCCAACAACAAGAACAGTTGGGCTATGAACTTCCGGAGGGACCAAGAATTTTTTCGCGTAAAGCACAGTTTCAATATGGTTGGGATTGGGGACCGAAGTTAAATACTGCCGGCATTTGGCGAGCCGTTTATTTAGAAAGTTGGAACACAGCAAAAATGGAAGATGTTTATTTAAAACAACTTTCATTGACCGATGAGTTGGCGCAACTCGAAGCAGAAACTACCATTTATTTGGAGGCAGAAACCAAATTAAAGTTGGAGGTTTTAGTTTCAGGAAATGTGATTTCCAAGACAGAATTTCAAATTAACAAAGGCGAACACATTTTAAAACTCCCTTTTGAAATTGTAAACCCCAAACGCTGGTGGCCACACAATCTGGGTGAACCGTATTTGTATAACATCGAGCTGCGATTAAGCGACAATAATGGGATTTTAGATTCCCAACAACTTAAAAAAGGTCTGCGTACCATCGAGCATATTGCTGAGCAAGATTCCATTGGAGAATCGTTTTACTTCAAGGTAAACGGCGTGCCGGTTTTTATGAAAGGTGCCAATTATATTCCTCAAAACAGTTTCCAAAGTGAAGTAACAGAACACCATTATGAGCAATTACTCAATGATGTGGTGGATGCCAATATGAATATGCTGCGCGTTTGGGGTGGCGGTATTTATGAAAACGACATTTTTTATGAAAAATGTGATGAGAAGGGCATTTTGGTTTGGCAAGATTTTATGTTTGCCTGCGCAATGTATCCCGGTGATGACCATTTTTTAAATAATGTACAGCAAGAAGCAATAGACAATGTAAAGCGATTGCGAAATTTCACGAGTATAGCCCTTTGGTGTGGCAATAACGAAAACAGTGAAGGCTGGCACCGTTGGGGTTGGCAAGACGGCAGAAGCGATAACGAAAAAGTCGAAATCTGGAACAACTATTTAAAAGTTTTTGACAGCATTTTGCCAACTACCGTTCAACAACTCACCGATGTGGGGTATTGGGAAACCTCTCCAAAATTTGGGCGTGGTGATGCGCGATACACCACCCAAGGCGACGCCCACGACTGGTGGATTTGGCACGATGGCCATCCGTTTGAAGATTTGGAAAACAAGGTGCCTCGTTTTATGAGCGAATTTGGTTTTCAGGGGTTTCCAAGTTATGAGGCGATTAAGTTTATCAATCAAAGCGATTCCATCGACATCAACTCGGCGGGGTTTAAAAACCATCAGAAACACCGCATTGGATTTGAAAGAATTGAAGAATATATGGCCCGCGACTTTCCTGTTCCTCAAAACCCTGAAGATTATGTGTATATGAGTCAGTTGTTGCAGGCTTATGGCATTGGCAAAGGTATTGAAGCACATCGCCGCGCGCGACCTTATACTATGGGCAGTTTGTATTGGCAACTCAACGATTGCTGGCCGGCAGTGAGTTGGTCGAGTATTGATTTTTTTGGAAACTGGAAAGCACTGCATTATCAAGCCAGACGAAGTTTTGAAAACGTGCTTATTGCTTCAGAAATCAATAACGACACCTTACAGGTTTATATCGTTAATGATGATTTAAATGAACATCAAGGTGATTTAAAAATAGAAGTCATCGATTTTAAAGGTCAACAATTACAGAATTATTCCAAGAAAATAACTGTAGAGCCCAACAGCAGTGATGTGTATTTTCAAATTCCCGTAAAAGGTTATGGTATTGTTGCAAACCAAATTGTTTTTGTGGCGACTTTTAAAGACCAAAAATCGTTATTTTACCTCTCAAAACCCAAAGAATTGGCGTTGCCTTACGGCGAAATAATAAAAAAAGTAAAGAAAGTTCCCAATGGTTTTGAAATAGAACTTTACAGTGAAGTACTTCAAAAAAACGTCTTTCTATCTACTGAAAATAAAGGTCATTTTGAAGATAACTTTTTTGATTTGTTGCCGGGAGAGAAAAAGGTGGTTTTATTTGATTCCAAAGAGACTCATAGTCCACACATATACTTTAGGACGTTAAACCCAAAATCTGTACATCTGAAGTAGTGATTAATTTTTTCTGAAAACCAACCACATTTCGCCATAAATACTATATTTGTATAACTAAAGAGTTTGTACTATGTCAAAATTTGGTGAATTAATTAGTGCCCAGGTTCCGGTTTTGTTAGATTTTTATACAGACTGGAATGAACAATCCACAGCGATGCATCCTGTTTTAAGAGATGTAGCGGCTGCTCTTGGTGACAAAGCCAAAGTCATTAAAATTGATGTTGAAAAAAACAAAGATTTGGCTGAAGCCCTTCGTATAAAGGGTTTACCCACATTGATGATTTATAAAGACGGTGAGATGAAATGGCGACAAAGCGGTGAGCAGGATGCCAACACTCTCATTGGCCTTGTGAATGAATATGTTTAAGCGATTGCCTTAATATTAAATCCTTTTTCAGAAAAGTGTGCCAGGACTTTTGGCAACACATATTGAAGATTTTTTGAAGCTTTCACACTGTCGTGAAATATGATTATACTTCCTTCTTGGGTGTTGTTTATTACATTTTTTAAACAAGCTTCTTTAGTAATTGATTGGTCAAAGTCTGCACTCAATACATCCCACATTACTATTTTATAGCCTTTATTTAAAATCAAGTTAGTTTTTTTAGAATTGAGTTTGCCATAAGGTGGGCGAAATAATTTTGGAGCTTTTTCAAAATAAACTTCAGCTTTTACGATATTTTCTATATACTCTTTTTCTGAAACTGTATTTGAATTGAGGTGATTAAAGGTGTGATTACCAACAGCATGCCCATCTTGAATAATTTGCGAAAAAATTGAAGGATTTTCTTCTATGTTTTTACCAATACAAAAAAAAGTGGCTTTGGCATTGTATTTTTTAAGTTCGTTTAACACCCACGTAGTTACTTCAGGAATGGGACCGTCATCAAAAGTTAAATAAATGGTTTTATGCGTTCTGGGAAAGTGCCATCTTCTTTTCGGAAAAAAATAGGGCACAAAAAACGGAATTTTCACCACATACTTTTTCACCATTTATTCTTGATTCATTGCTTTTTCCATAGAATCAATCATCTTTAAAAGCGTTTCTTCATCAGGGAAATCTATGGGAGGATTTTCTAAATCAACTTCCAGACTGTCCTCTTGAAACACCTCATCTTCTATTTCATTGGCATAAAAGTGTTGAAATCTTTTGAGATAGCTGTTGAAGATTTCTGCTTCTGAGGTTAAAAATTCCTCATTTTCGCTGTAGAGTAATGTGCCCACTAAACTTCTGTATCGCTCCACATCCATTAAAATTGTTTCCAGATAATTACGTTGAAGGGTGTAACTAAATGTAGCGTAATAATCTAGTTTTTCCTGATATGTTTTTACAACTTCTTTATATAATTGAATTCCTTTCTCTTCCTGATTTACTTCAAAATAGCTTGTAATGTACGGTTCAAGCAAGGTGTAATATCCATAGTATTTAACCGGCAAATTTTCCATAGCGAGATCCAGCATTTCCTCAGCTTTTTCTAGTTGATTTTCTTGAATGAGTTGTTCAGCAAGTCGTGCGATATTTCCTCGATAACTTATAGCGTTTTTTCGAGTCTCTGGATCGTGGTAAATGTTTGAACTACCGGAATTACCCCAGTCCCAGTTTTTAACAAGTGAATACATTTTTTCGCTGTCTATGCGTCCCATATCAAAGGGGTTTCTTTTATCAACCGGAGTTTTTATGGGGACAAGCTTGTAAGCCAAACCATCAAGTTGGAGGTAATCTTTCATCCATAAATACTCTTCATCATTAAAAGCACCGCCTGTAAAATAAATGGGGCGTTCCCAGTTATTATTGGCTATGATGTCAAACATCATCATTCTGTTTTTATACAATACATCACTTTTTATGTGGACATCAATGTAGTCTAAAATAAGATGTGCATCTTTTTCTGCAACAATGCCATTTCGCAAAACAGCTTCTTTATCAACCGGAATGCGGATGTTTTTTGATGGAAATGTTTGAAGTTTCTGCCCGCTTTGCATTTCGACGGTCAATCTTGGGTCATCGTTGGCAACCCAGTCCATCCATCTTTTTATGGAAAGAGTATCATCACCTTCAATTTGAGGGTGTTTTATGATATAATCCCTTGTTCCATATCGGTATTGCTCGTGTATGAGTTGCGACGGTATGGGAGCACTTTCAAAAGCGGCTTTTTTCATATCATCTATATACCAGTCGGTGTTAAATAAACTGGTATTGATGGGTCTCACATCCCTTCGGTATTCTTCAATTCCTTGTGCATACCAAATGGCAAAAGTGTCATTATCCCCAATGGTGAATATGATGCCATTGGGATCTACAGAGTCGAGGTATTTTTTTGCCATCGCCAAAGCTGTATAGCGATTAGAACGGTCGTGGTCATCCCAGTTTTGAGAGGCGAGTAAAACGGGCGCAGCAAGAATTCCAACAACAATTACCAGCGGGACAGCAATTTTGGGCTGGATGTATTTCTTGATGATTTCAAAAAGGGCATAGACCCCAAAGCCAATCCACATAGCAAACACATAAAAACTACCCACCAGCGCATAATCACGTTCACGGGGTTCAAAAGGTCTTTCATTGAGATACACTTTTAAAGCAAGGCCGGTAAAGAGAAAGAATACCATCAAAACCCACCAACTGCTTTTGTCTTTGCCATAATGAAAAACGATTCCTAAAAGACCTAAAATAAGCGGAAGGAAATAATATGTATTTCGGCCTTTGTTGTTTTCAAAATCGCTGGGGAGATTGGTTTGCGGGCCCAGTCTCATTTCATCAATAAAGTTGATACCACTTAGCCAATTGCCGTCAAAAATATCATTTTTGCCTTGAATATCATTTTGCCTTCCGGCGAAATTCCACATAAAATAGCGCCAGTACATATACCCAAACTGGTATTGAAAAAGGTAGCGCATATTTTGACCAAAGCTTGGTTTCTCTATGTCAAGGTAGTCACTAAACTGTCTCAAGAAATTGTGATACTCTTCACTGTCAATTTCACCACGGTTGAAGCGGTGTTTAAAAGTTGCAACCTCATTGAGTAAAGCCTCTTCACTTCGGTATTCTCGTTTTACATTAAACTCAATGCCACCAACGATATTGAAATAATTGGCAGCGTGTTCTGAACTCCACATTCGTGGCAAGAATGTTTTGTGAGCATCGTCAAGATTGGGTATTGCGTTTTTATAGTTGTTTACAATGATATATTTTCCTGTTGTTTCATCTCTTTCATAGTTAGGTTTATCATCTTTGTAGGGGTTGTTTCTGTCATAGCCGGCATACATTTCAGTAAACTGGGCATCATAAAGAAAGCTTTGTGAGCCATACTGTTCTCTGTTATAATAAGCCAGTAATTCCTGAGCATCACTGGGTCTGTTTTCATTGATGACAGTTCCTGCATTTGCTCTGATGGGCAACATCATCCAGCTTGAAAAGCCTATAAAGATAAAGAGAAAACAAAGCATCAAAGTGTTCAATTGAACAAATCCTTTTTTGAGGGTATATTTTAATAAAAAGTAAAAAAGAGCAATCATTGCCAGACCGGCAATAACAGTACCTGAATCAAAAGGGAGTCCAATGGTGTTGACAAAAAACAATTCTGAGGCAGAGAAAAAGCGCATCGTCATTGGCAACATAAACATAAAAATAAACAGTAAAATACCAACAACTGCAAGATGAGCCAGGATAAAGTTTTTAATTGTAATGGTCTTGTAGTTTTTGAAATAATACAAAAGTCCCATAGCCGGGATGGTCAATAATCCCATAAAGTGAACACCAAATGAAAGACCAATAACAAAGGAAATTAATATAACCCAACGATTTCCCCTTGGGGTATTCATATCTTTTTCCCATCGCAGCGCCAGATAAAAAAGAATAGCCATAATACAGGATGCCATTGCATAGACTTCTGTTTCTACAGCACTATACCAGAAGCTATCAGTAAACGTAAATGCCAAGGCGCCAACAGCTGCACTTCCAAGGATTAAAATTTCTTTTGGTTTATCTAAAGTTTCACTTTTAGAAATTATATTTTGAAGAATTATGGTCATTGACCAAAACATAAACAGAATAGTAAATGCACTGGCAAAAACAGACGTTAGGTTTACCATCAAAGCGATGAGGGTAACATCGCCAAAAGCAAACAACGAGAAAAAGGCTCCAATCATTTGAAAGAGTGGAGCCCCTGGAGGGTGACCCACTTCAAGATTTGAGGAGGTGGTGATGTATTCGCCTGCGTCCCAGAAACTCATTGTGGGCTCAACGGTGAGCCAGTAGGTGGTTAATGCAATAAAAAAAACAAGCCATCCTGAAATGAGATTCCATTTTCTGAAGTCAAAATTATTCATCAAGGTAAAGGTTTTAAGTGGCGAATTTACGTATAATATTCTTATATAGCATCTAGATATAGATAACACAGAATAGTAGAATTTATTTTTAAAGAAGGATTTTTTTGATAAATAGTTTGTAGAAGAAAAAGTTTGTACTAAATTTGCCACCGCTAAAAGCACTGGCTCATGGTGTAACTGGCAACACGTCTGGTTTTGGTCCAGAAGAGTCTAGGTTCGAGCCCTAGTGAGCCAACAAAAAAACCGATTGGGATTTCCCAATCGGTTTTTTATTTTGTGAATAGGTAACTTTTAAATCTTAAACGTAATCACCGGTCTTTTAGCGTGATTTACTAGATCCTCACTCACACTTCCATTAAAAAAATGAGAGAGCCCTTTTCTGCCGTGAGTTGCCATCCCAATCAAATCTGCATCAATGGATTGCGCATAATTTAAAACTCCTTTTTCTACAGAAGTGTCATTATAAATATTGAGAGAGTAATTTGACAACTCCATCCCTTTTATAAAACCATTCATTATTTCTTGTGCTTCAGAAGTGGTCAGGAAATTGGTTGCGGTATTGATGTAGAGTAAATGAATTTTGGCTTTTACAGCTTCTGCAAATTTCACAGCTTCTTTGAAGGGTTTTTTGCATTCTTTAGAAAAATCTGTAGCAAAGACAAAGTTTTTAATAGCAAACTTTGTATGTTCATTTTTGATGACTAGTACAGGAATTGTGGAAGTGCGCACTACTTTTTCTGTATTGCTGCCAATAAACATCTCTTTAAAACCACTCGCTCCGTGAGAACCCATAATGATTAAATCTACTTTGTTTTTGTTTGCAATTTCAATGATACCATCAAAAGCCTCTTGAAATAAAACGGTTTCATAAACGGTAATCCCTTTTAAATAATCTGCACTCAAGACTTCTTTAAATCTTTTGTGAGCGAGTTTCATAAAAAAAAGTGATTCAGGCAAGCTACCCCCTGAATTTGCTTTATCCACTAAATTTAATGGAAGTTCCAGCATATGGAGCAGGTAAATCTCGCTTTTATGTTTTTTTGCTAATTGAGCAGCAACCTTTAAGGCTTGTTCAGCTTGTGTTGAGAAATCTGTTGGGACGAGAATTTTTTTCATTGAAGTGAGTTTGGAGTGTTAATTTTCAAGTTAAATTACAAAAAAAAATCCATTTACATCCCTTTTTTTTAATGAGAATTAATTCTTATATTTGCGCCATTGAAAAACAGGATGTTAGATGAGGGGACAAAAAGTCCCCTCTTTTTATAGAATAAAATGTTGAAAGAAAAAGTGCAGCGTTTGCTGGAAGATGCACTGGATACCAATCCAAATTTGTTCCTTATCGATTTTCAAATCGACGCAAATAACAATATCAAAATAACTATTGATGGAGACGATGGAGTTGCAGTAGATAATTGTATCGCTGTGAGCAGGGCTATTGAACACAATATTGATAGAGAGGAGTTTGATTTTTCGCTTGAAGTTGCTTCATCTGGAGCCTCCTCACCGTTAATCAATAAAAGACAGTTCAAAAAACATATTGGAAGAATCCTAGAGATTAAAACAAACGACGGAGCATCTCTGGAAGGGACACTTACAACTATTTCAGAAAATGATATAGAAATAAAGTGGAAGTCCAGAGAACCCAAACCGGTTGGAAAAGGAAAAGTGACTGTTGATAAATCTGCAGTTATTTCTTTTGATGACCTTAAAGAATGTAAAGTAAAAATAATATTTAACTAAGTACAGATATGGAAAATATCGCATTAATTGAATCTTTTTCAGAATTTAAAGATGATAAGTTTATAGACAGAGTTACCTTAATGGCGATTTTGGAAGATGTGTTTCGTTCAACACTGAAAAAGAAGTTTGGAGATGATGACAATTTTGATATCATCATCAACCCCGATAAAGGAGATTTAGAAATTTGGAGAAACAGAGTTGTGGTTCCTGATGGCGAAGTAGAAGATCCAAATCAAGAAATTTCATTGAGCGATGCCAGAAAAATTGAGCCCGATTTTGAAGTGGGTGAAGATGTCCCGGAGGAAGTCAAATTGATTGATCTGGGTCGAAGAGCTATTTTGGCTTTACGCCAAAATCTGATTTCTAAAATTCACGAGCACGACAATACAAACATATACAAACACTTTAAAGACCTCGAAGGAGAACTTTATACCGCTGAAGTTCATCACATAAGACACAGAGCCGTCATCCTGCTCGATGATGAAGGAAATGAAATTATTCTTCCAAAAGAAAAGCAAATCCCTTCAGACTTTTTTAGAAAAGGGGACAATGTAAGAGGAATTATTGAAAGTGTGGAGCTAAAAGGAAACAAGCCCACCATCCTGATGTCAAGAACCAGTAATAAATTTCTTGAAAAGCTTTTTGAACAAGAAATACCCGAAGTTTTTGATGGCTTGATAACCGTAAAAAATGTAGTGAGAATACCCGGTGAAAAAGCAAAAGTAGCCGTTGACTCTTACGACGATAGAATAGATCCTGTGGGAGCCTGTGTGGGGATGAAAGGATCCAGAATTCACGGAATTGTAAGAGAACTGGGTAATGAAAATATTGATGTGATTAATTACACATCAAATACCAATTTGTATATTTCTCGTGCATTGAGTCCCGCAAAGATTACTTCAATCTCAATCAATGATGAAACCAAACATGCAGAAGTGACCCTTAAGCTTGAAGAGGTTTCCAAAGCCATTGGTCGAGGAGGTCACAACATCAGGCTTGCCGGACAGCTTACCGGATATGAAATTGACGTGATTAGAGAAGGTGTTGAACAAGAGGAAGATGTTGAATTAAGCGAGTTTTCTGATGAAATCGAACCATGGATTATTGAAGAGTTTTCCAGAATTGGGCTCGATACTGCAAAGCAAATCTTAGAACACGATATAGATGACTTAGTGAAACGTACAGACCTTGAGGAAGAAACAATTAGAGACGTCATTAATATTTTAAAAGAAGAATTTGAATAAAATGCAACAACCAAATAGTTGCACTAAATAAAAAAAAGTAAAGTACTTTATGGGTGAAGTAAACACAATGAGGTTAAACAAGGTATTACGGGAATTCAACATCTCGCTGGATCGTGCTATGGATTTTTTAAAAACCAAAGGTCACGAGATAGAAGCCCGTCCTACCACAAAGATTTCTGATGAAGTCTATCAAATACTATTTGATGAATTTCAAACAGACAAATCAAAAAAAGTGGCCTCAAAAGAAGTGGGAGAGGAAAAAAGAAAAGAAAAAGAAGAGCTTAGAATTGCCAGAGAAAAAGAACTGGAAGAAAAGCAAAAAGCTACAGAAGCAAAAGAAAAAGAAGTCATCAAGGCGCAGTCAAAACTGGACGGTCCAAAAACTGTAGGTAAAATTGACCTCAATCCCAAAAAAGAAGAACCCAAAAAAGAAGAGGAGCAAAAGGTTGAAGAAAAACCAAAAGAAGAAACTCCTACAAAAGAAAAAGAAGCACCAAAAACAGAAGCTAAAACACAAGAACCAAAAGAAGAAACCTCAAAAGCATCAGAGCCGGTAAAAGTAGAACAGCCTGAAAAAGAAGAATCTGCCTTAACCGAAACAAAATATACAAAGCTTGACGGGCCAAATTTTACAGGAAAAACAATTGACCTGGAACAATTCAAGAAAGCAAAAAAGAAACCTGAAAAAGCAAAACCCTCCGGTAATGCTGCTTCAAAAGATAATAAAGGAAAACGAAAAAGAATCAGTAAAGACCCGGTAAGAGGAACACCCACACAAGGTACAACATCTGATAGAAACCGTCCAATCAAAGGAAGAGGACGACAGGTTACACACAAAGAAGAACCCAGCGAAGAAGATGTACAAAAACAAATCAAGGAAACCCTTGAAAAACTTCAGGGAAAATCTTCAAAAGGAAAAGGAGCAAAATACCGAAGAGACAAACGGGATACTCACCGTCAAAAAACTGAAGACGAGCAAGCTCAACAAGACTCACAAAGCAAAGTAATTCAGGTAACAGAATTTGTAACTGTAAGTGAACTTGCAACCCTTATGAATGTTCCGGTCACAAATGTTATCTCAGCCTGCATGTCATTAGGACTAATGGTAACAATGAACCAGCGCCTTGATGCTGAGACACTCTCAATTGTAGCAGATGAATTTGGTTTTGAAATAAAATTTGTTACAGCAGATTCTGAAGAAACAGTTCAAACAGTAGAAGAAAACCCCGAAGATCTGGAGCCAAGAGCACCCATTGTAACAGTCATGGGTCACGTTGACCACGGTAAAACCTCTTTGCTGGATCATATTCGCCAAGAAAACGTGATAGCCGGTGAATCTGGTGGAATCACACAGCACATTGGTGCCTATGCAGTCCAACTCGACAACGGTCAAAAAATCACCTTTCTCGATACTCCCGGTCACGAGGCCTTTACAGCTATGCGTGCCAGAGGGGCAAAAGTGACAGACCTTGCCATCATTGTGGTGGCCGCAGATGACGATGTGATGCCGCAAACCAAAGAAGCCATTTCGCACGCTCAGGCAGCAGGAGTGCCCATCGTGTTTGCAATTAATAAAATTGACAGACCTGAAGCAAACCCTGAAAAAATCAAAGAAAAACTCGCAGGAATGAACCTGCTTGTTGAAGACTGGGGTGGAAAAATTCAGTCACACGACATCTCTGCAAAAACAGGGCAGGGAGTCAATGAACTCCTTGAAAAAGTTTTGCTTGAAGCCGAATTATTAGAACTAAAAGCAAACCCAAACAAACAAGCAGTGGGAACGGTTGTTGAAGCTTTTCTCGACAAAGGAAGAGGTTATGTTTCGACCATACTAGTGCAGACAGGAAGCTTAAAAGTGGGCGATTATGTATTGGCAGGACAGCACAGCGGAAAAGTAAAAGCCATGCACGATGAGCGTGGTCACAACATAAAAGTAGCCGGACCTGCAACACCCGTTTCCATACTTGGACTCGACGGTGCACCCCAAGCCGGTGATAAATTTGCAGTGTATGAAGATGAAAGAGAAGCCAAAGCAATTGCAACAAAACGCACACAACTACAGAGAGAACAATCAGTAAGAACACAGCGTCACATAACACTTGACGAAATTGGAAGACGTATCGCTCTGGGTGATTTCAAAGAACTGAACATCATCCTCAAAGCAGATGTTGATGGCTCTGTGGAAGCATTGACAGACTCCTTCCAGAAATTGTCCACTGAAGAAATTCAAATCAACATCATTCACAGGGCTGTGGGTCCCATCACAGAAAGTGATGTGCTTCTGGCCTCTGCTTCTGATGCAGTGATTATTGGTTTTAATGTAAGACCGATGGGCAATGCAAGGCAAATAGCAGATAAGGAAGAAATCGACATCAGATTGTACTCCATCATCTATGATGCCATCAATGACTTGAAAGATGCGATGGAAGGCATGCTTTCGCCGGAAATGAAAGAAGAAATTACCGGTACTGCTGAGGTGAGAGAAACCTTCAAAATTTCAAAAATTGGAACCATCGCCGGTTGTATGGTCACCAGCGGAAAGATTATTAGAAACACTGGCATACGACTCATTCGCGAAGGGGTTGTGATTCACACAGGCACCCTCGCCTCGCTAAAACGCTTCAAGGACGACGTTAAGGAAGTTGCAAAAGGCTATGACTGTGGTATTCAAATCAACAACTACAACGACCTGGTTGAAGGAGATATCATTGAAGGGTTCCAGGAAGTGGAAGTGAAAAAGAAGCTAAAGAAAATTTAGAACTTACTTTTCATACTAAAACACAACTGCCGATTCTCTTAAAGAGTCGGCAGTTTTTTTGTTTAAATTTCTTTTTAAAGTGTTTGTTTAAATTTTCAAGATATTAATACTTGAATTTTTTGTACATTTAAAACAGTATTAAACCGAAAAGTTTAATCATGAAAACACTTTTTGTCGGCATCTTTTTTATATTCACCTCACTGGCCTTTTGCCAGTGGGTGGAACATATCATAGAAAATGGTGATATAGGTGGTAACTTTCCGCCTACGGAAGTAAAATTAAGTGACATAGATAGTGATGGATTGTCAGATATCGTTTATTTAAGACAATCAAATGGATTATATTGGTATAAAAACTTGGGAGGGGGTAATTTTGAACCCCAAGAGTTAATCATCAACCCCCTAACCGGTGAACAAGCAGGAAGTTTTGATACCGGTGATTTGAACAATAATGGGTTTACAGATGTTGTTGTTTCTTATTTTACTGTTGATGGCGGGGTCTATTGGTATGAAAATCTGGACGGTCAAGGCACTTTTAATGCCGGTAGCTCATTACAAATACCCAGCGGGGCA
>DAINOA010000055.1:13315-13730 GCA_036735625.1 Planktosalinus sp.
TTTCAATCTCAGGTTGCGCGTGTGATGTGGTTTAAAAATTTGGGCAATGGCCAATTTGATTCAGGAACTGTTATTATTCAAGATGGAGATTTTCAGCAAGAATTTGAAATTGGCGATATTGACGGCGATGGCGATCTTGATATCGTGATTGGTTCTAACACCCTCAACCGCATGTCGTGGTTTGAAAACACAGATGGGCAAGGCACCTTTAGTGCCCCAAAGCCTATTGGTGATTTTAATATGGCAGTTCAAAGACTCGCTTTAGGAGACATTAACGGTAATGGGTTCCTAGATGTAGTGGGGAGCTCCTCAACTATCGAATCTTTAATTTGGTGGGAAAATTTAGACGGTCAAGGCAATTTTAGTGAAGAAAATATTATTAAATCTGTATTCAGAAATTTTTTGGTCCCTTTAT
>DAINOA010000056.1:0-3799 GCA_036735625.1 Planktosalinus sp.
CGTTGCTCAACGGGGTTGTCTTTAAAAATTGTGTTCAAGTCATACTTTGCATAAAGCCCCACAGTGCGCCAGCCCACATAAGCACTTAAACCATAAACAAAATTATTTGTATTGTAGTCGTCTTTGAGTTTTTGTTTGACGCGGTTTCCATCTTCTTTAAACTTTAACTTTTGTTTATTTGAAAGATTGAGCCCGGCATAACCTCCCAACCCAAATTTAATATAGTTTCGGGTTGAATATCTAAAATAATTCTCGCCATCTATTTTTTTTGAGGGCCCTATTTCAAAATGAATGGGAATCACGAGATTGTCCATCCTGAATTTTGATTTGTCTAAATTTGTTGGAAACTCCTGTAAAACTGTTACATCGCCTTGTTCTACAAAAATTTGATTGTTTATGGGTTTTAAGCCGTTGAATTGATAAGAAACTCCATATTTGAATCGCAACCAGTTACTGTTTTTGAACACCCGGGTTTTCCAAGCCCAGCCCAGCTCTGCAAAGCGGCTTCCACCAATTTTAAATTCAGAATCGTCCAGGGACTCTCCTTGTGTAATCACATTATTAAGACCAAAGGCAAAAACCAAATCGCTTGTGGTGCGCCGGTCATATTTTCGTTCTTTTTTAATGTTTACTTTCACGACATTACCTTCGCTAAAAAAACAGATTTCATTATGCTCATTTTCCCAATTTACATTTGAACTATTGCGCTCATTAAGTGCTAATTGGTTTTCTAAAATCGCAATTCTATTTTCAATGTTGAGTGCGTGTCTTTCTGCTACTTGTTTTTTGAGATTTGTCGCCTCTTCAAAAGTAAGTAATTCTTTATCGAGTTGGTCATTGATTTTTTCAACTTCGATTCTTAAAGTCTCGCGTTCTTCTTCAATAATTTCTTGTTTGTGCTTTTCGATTTTTTCAGTTGTTTTTTCTTGAGCGTGGATGCCTCCCCCAACCCCTCCAAAGGAGGGGAGTAAGATGAGTGCTGTAGTTAGTTTAAAAAATGTTTTCATAGTGTTTGATTTGATTTTTTCTTTATCAAGGCACTTTATTACAAAGTGCCTCAAAAAAGAGTGATTGATGAATGAACCCTCTCAGAGGGATTTAAAAATGATTTAGTGTTGTTTATTGATTTCTATTTGCTATTGCTTCACGCGAAAGTTGAAGGCCTTCTTTAATGATTTCAAAAATGCGTTCTCTAAAGGATTCTTCAATCTCCCCTTCCACATCTTCCAGCAATCTGCTTGATGTAACTACAGGACTTGAATAGGATTTTTGTGATCTTATTTTTGCAAAAGCCTCATTTAAAAGCGCGTCAATTTCATCATCTGGAACCTCTTTTTTTGTATTTAAGTTTGCAGTAATTTCATCAAAAATGACTTTTTCTTGTTGATTTTCAATTTGGGTGATTGATTCTGAAAATTCAGGTGAGAATTCTTCTTTTGGTGCTGATTTTTCTTTCTGTGAATTAGGTAAATTCGTGAGTTCTTTATGAAAAGGTTTCTCGTTTTTGATTTCAACTATTGAAGTTGAAGCATCAGTTTCTTGATTTTCCATTTCATGTAAGTTTGAATCTACAACTGGATTAATAACTGCTCCAGTATTGGGTTCAGTGGAATCTTCATTCACAATATTATTGATTGTTCCCTTTTCTGAATCCACAAACACTCCCATCAAAAGGATCCCCACTAAAAATGAGGCTGCGATACCTATCCACCAATAAAGTGGTGTGGTTTTTTTATCATTTTTATCCAGTTTGGAACGCAGCTGCTCCCAGCTTTTTGGTGATGGCTCAACAGTTCTCTGTTCCAGTTGATTTTTTATTTGGTTGTCAAAATTATTTATTTCCATTTGCTTTGGTTTTAGGGTCCTTTAATTTAAGCTGAAGCATTTTTCTAGCTTTGTGCAATTGTGATTTTGAAGTGCCTTCAGTTATATTGAGCATAACCGCAATTTCCTCGTGCTTATACCCTTCTATTGCAAAAAGATTAAACACCATTTTGTAGCCTTCGGGCAAACTGTCAATTGCATACTGAATGTGTTGTGTTTCATAGTTCCATTGAATTTCATTGTCTCCTTTATGTTCAATTTCGGTTTCTTCCGTAAAATTAATTTTTGAATTTTTCCTTAAAAAGTCGATGCATTTTCTAACTATAATTCGCCTGATCCAACCTTCAAAACTTCCTTGATTTTTAAAGTCCTTAATATTGGTAAACACATTTAAAAAGCCATCGAGCATCACTTCCTCAGCTTGATGAATGTCTTTGACATACATCCTGCATACACTGAGCATTTTCGGCGAATACATCTGGTAGATAACATGTTGCGCTTGCCTGTTGTTTTTGGAGGCCTCACTAATGAGTTGGGTTTGGTTTTTATGAATGTTGATTATTTTCAAATTCCTTAGGACATCTATTTACATAGACGTAAAAATAAGCAGAAAGGTTGCCCGGAGTTTTATTTTTTTCTGTCAATTACATAATTGACCATTAAAATGAGAGAATTTTTAAAGGGTGAATCGGGGTAATTATCAAGTATTTTAAGGGCTTTTTGCTGATAGGATTTCATTTTTGAAACAGCATACACAAGACCTCCTGAAGATTTTACAAAAGCGATAACTTCTTTGACTCTTTTGGAGTCTTTGTTTTTGTTTTTAACCGAGTTGATTAACCATTTTTTTTCTTTAGAAGAACAATTATTTAAAGTGTAAATCAAAGGCAAAGTCATTTTTTGTTCTTTGATGTCTATACCTGTGGGTTTACCAATTTTTTCAGAACCATAATCAAAAAGGTCGTCTTTTATTTGAAATGCCATGCCTATAAGCTCCCCAAAAAGTCGCATTTGTTCCACCTGTTCGTCATTCGCTTTTACAGATTTTGCACCCATTGCGCAACAGGCAGCAATGAGAGTCGCTGTTTTTTGTCTGATGATTTCATAATAGATTTCTTCAGTGATATCCAGGTTTCTGGCTTTTTCAATTTGAAGGAGCTCGCCTTCGCTCATCTCCCTAACAGCAACAGAAATGATTTGCAGTAAATCAAAATCACCGTTATCTATTGAGAGCAAAAGACCTTTTGAGAGCAAATAATCCCCCACAAGAACAGCAATTTTATTTTTCCAAAGGGCATTGACAGAGAAAAAGCTTCTTCGACGATTGCTATCATCAACAACATCATCGTGAACTAAGGTTGCGGTATGTATTAATTCAATGACAGAAGCACCTCTATAGGTGCGTTCGTCTACTTTACCATTAGAAACCATCTTTGCGATGAGAAAGACAAACATTGGGCGCATTTGCTTTCCTTTTCTATTTACGATAAAATAAGTAATGCGATTAAGCAACGCCACTTTTGAAGTCATAGAATCATAGAACTTTTTCTCAAAAAGTTCCATTTCATCAAGAATGGGTTGTTTAATTAAAGAAACTGTTTTCATTTTGAGTCAAAGGTACTTAAAAAATAAGCGAAAAATTAATATAATCTTTTGTTGGAATCATATAAATTAGTACTTTAGCAAAATAAATTAAACTTAAAATAAACTTATTATGAAAAAAATTACACTTTTAATGGCAGCTTTTTTAATGGTTGCCGGTATGAATGCGCAAATTTGGGAAGACGATTTTGAGCTTGACGCAGACGGATCTACCTCATTTTTTAATTGGGACAACTTTGATGAGGACAATGACGGAAACTTTTGGAATATAGTAAATATTGACGCCAATGGGTGGACGTCTCTTTTTGAGGGGAATGTTGCTAACTCTGACTCTTGGACCAGTGTACTTGGCGGTTTATCTCCAGACAATTAT
>DAINOA010000056.1:3809-13586 GCA_036735625.1 Planktosalinus sp.
AGTTTCTTTCTTAATGGGAAGTTTTCAAACTAATGGAACTTTCCTAGGTGACAGATTACAGGTTTTCTTATCTGCTTCTAATGACCCCGGTTTGATCTCATCTGAAACTCCTATTTTTGACCAAACAGTTGGTGATGTTTGTGTTTGTGATAGTACAGCTAATAACGCAGTTCAAATAGACATTGATGCTTCTGCGTTTGATGGACAAACTGTATATTTAGTTATGAGACATTTTGATACTTTTGATCAAAACTCAGTATTAATTGACAATGTTGTTGTTGATGGAACTTTGAGTGTTTCAGAAAATGAAATCAATGGCTTCAACTACTTTTTAAATCCTCAAACACAAAACCTCACTATCAAGGCAAATGAGGCTTTTAGCAGTATCAACATATTTAATGTGCTTGGGCAACAAGTGGTAAACAAAAACCTATCTTCTACTAATGAAGTAATTAACTTAGCTTCTCTTAAGACAGGTGTTTATATTGCCAATGTGATTGCTAACGGTCAAAAAACAACTTTCAAGTTAGTTAAAAGATAATATTATAAAGTAGAAAATACTTTTAATCCAAAAAGGCTTCAAAATTTTGAAGCCTTTTTTTATTTATTACTTGTTTGCCAGCTGCCCGCAAGCAGCGTCTATATCCTTACCCCTACTGCGTCTTACTGTAACCGGAATTCTATTGAACTCTAACGCACTAATGTAAGCATCAAGTGCTTTTGAGTCTGCTTGTTTGAACTCATCCTCCCCAATGGGGTTATACTCAATCAAATTAACCTTACAGGGCACATATCCACAAAATCTAACTAAAGCATCTATATCTTCTTTTTTATCATTGATGCCCTTCCATACAACATATTCATAGGACACTTTACTTCTGGTTTTTTCATACCAATATTGCAAAGCCTCTTTTAAATCTTCAAGTGTAAAACTTTTAGCAAAAGGCATAATGGAAGCTCTCGTTTCTTGGATAGCACTGTGGAGTGAAACCGCCAGTTTAAATTTCACTTCATCATCTGCTAGTCTTTTAATCATTTTTGGAACTCCTGATGTGGAAAGGGTGATGCGTTTTGGCGACATTCCAAGACCCTCTTTTGAAGTGATTTTATCAATGGAGGCCAGTACATTTTTATAATTCATAAGTGGCTCGCCCATTCCCATAAAAACAATGTTTGATAAAGGCCTGTTAAAATACAATCTGCTTTCCCGGTCTATAGCCACTACCTGATCATAGATTTCATCTGGATTGAGATTGCGCATTCTTTTTAATTTTGCGGTTGCACAAAACTTACAATCAAGACTGCAGCCCACTTGGGATGAGACACAGGCTGTCGTTCTACTTTTTGTGGGGATGAGAACAGATTCAACAACCAAATTGTCGTGAAGCCGCACGGCGTTTTTAATAGTACCGTCTGCACTTTTTTGAATTTGGTCAACTTGAATGTGGTTAATTGCAAAGTTGCCTTCAAGATGCTGTCTTGTTCCAAGTGATAGATTGGTCATTGCATCAAAAGTATGCGCCCCTTTACTCCAGAGCCACTCATACACTTGATTTCCTCGAAAGGGTTTATCACCTATACTCACAAAAAAATCCCGAAGTTCTTCTTTTGATAAAGATCTTATGTCTTTCTTTTTCATTTCCATTGTGCAAAAGTAGTACATTTAAAATAGATGAAATTTGGTTTCAGCCAATTTATAGAGTCTATTTAAAACTTAATTTATATATTTATGATATTCAATTCAGTCTTATAAAAAATGAAACTATTAAGCATAAAATACCCGATTAGTGTCATATTAGCTTCTCTCTTCTTCATTTGTTTGACAGTTCACGGGCAAAATAAATTGCAATTTGAGCAAGTAAAAATTGGAGACCAAGTTTGGATGAGTAAAAACCTGGCGGTAAAACATTTTAGAAATGGGGATGCTATCCCTCAAGCTAAAAGTCGAGAGGAATGGATGGAAGCCGGGGCTAATTGTACACCCGCGTGGAGTCATTATCAAAATATTAATCAAGTAGAAGGTGATATAGGCATCTTATATAATTGGTTCGCAGTAAGTGATTCTCGGGGGTTGGCTCCAGAAGGTTGGCGCATACCAACTATTAATGACTTTGAAATTTTGTCAAACTCACTTGGAGGTGAAAAAGTTGCCGGAAAAGTTTTAAAATCAAATCAAACTTGGCATAAAGGTGGAAATGGAAATAACTCTTCAGGATTCAATGGGCTTCCTAGCGGAAGTAGAGATTTTGAGGGGTATTTTTATTATGTTCTTCAAGCTAAATTTATATGGACACAAGATTCATACGACGACTTAAATGCTTGGTATTTCTATCTAGAATATACAGATGATGAATTGAAAAAATATGGAGCGAGCAAAAATATGGGAATGTCTGTAAGGTGTATTAAAAATTAAGTCAAATTATTTTTTCACAACAATTCTTTTGATTAGTGAATTGCTAGTAATGCCGTCATAAAGTTTTAAGAAATAGATACCTTCTGCAAAATTTGAAACATCTATGCTGTTATTTGTAAATGGAAGATTTGCACTTTTTATTTGTTGCCCCGTCACTGAATAAAGTTCAAAATTTAACTGTGATGAGTTGTTGTTCATCACATAAATAAAATCACTTGTTGGATTGGGATATATGGAAATATTACCTATAAATTGGAAATCTGGTGCATTTAATATATCTATTGAAGTCGCCCCTGTTCCATTGGGATCAAGCCAGTTTGAGAGTCGTGAACTATTTGTTGTTCCAAAATTCCAAGAGGTTTCAAAACGTCCATAAATATCAAAACCACCATTATTTGAAGTCCCTGTGCAAGCTGCACTTCCCCCTGCTAGTTGACCCACTATTCTTCCTTCATGATCAAATAAAGCAGAGCCAGAGGATCCTTGTTCTGTTACACCAAGCTCCCAGTTTCCAACTCTCCACATTTGAGCGGTGGGGTTTCCTCCAAAATTAAATGTTTGTTTTGTGGGGGCATCATTATCTCTGCATACTTTCATAATATCTCCATTGGGATGGTGAATTCCAATTGTAAAATGTGGAACATCTGTGGTGCTGCGATTCCATCCAGCCCAGGCAAGATTCCAAGCCGATGGTAAATTAGCATCAATATTTACCAGCATAAAATCTGATTTTGAATTTGTGGCTAGAATAGTTGCACCACTTGCCGTTTGATTAAAAGAACCGTTTGTACTGTTTTGATTTTGGGCACAGACAGGATTTGGACTCACCCAGTTAAATCGAAAAGCCCAAGTGCCTGTATTTCCATTATTGCAGTGATTTGCTGTTAAAAAATAAGGAGCATTGTTATTTTCTGTATTGTTTACAAGTGTACCTGAACACACCGCTCCTCCTAGTATAAATAAAGCAACAGATCGCTTTAATACGTCTTTTATATCATCAAAATCTGACCCTATGGAGCAATCTACATCTAAGTTACAAGGTCCTGAATCATTGAGACCTCTATTAAAGGAATTTTGAGGAACAGAACGATAACCGTGAACAACTTTAGAAATACTCAAACTTCCCTTGTTTCTTTGAGAACGTGGTTCAAAATACTCTAACCAAACATTGTCACCATCTACAAACCAAGTCCCCAATTGCCTGTCATCGCGGTTTTGAGAAGATGTATAAGCACCTAAAAGGTCTGAACGGTCATCACTATAAAGATAGAGGGTAGCTCCGGGAGGTAAATAAAAATCATCAAAAATAAAATTTAATGTTTTTGCTCCATTTGATTGTATATTAAGTCGCCAAATTCTATCTCCATTACTCATTTCATCCCAAACACCTGAGTTTACAGAATTTAAATTTACTGCTAATTCTGTTCCAAATCTCCAGGGAATTCCTTGGCGGTTGTCATTGATAATGTCTTCTTGAATAAGGGCTTCTAAATCAATTTCTTCCAAGATAACAGGTGAGACACTTCTTAGATTATGCGTCTTCCAACTTGCAGGTTCTCCTTGATTTGTTACCTGAGCGTAAACACCGGAAAAAATAAAAAGCAATAAGAGAAGCGTAATTTTTTTCATTTGGACATTTTCATTTATCCCACTAAAATAGCTTTTTTATCTTAATTACCAATAACTTAACACTAAAAATTCCTCATTAATTTTAAAATTGATGAGGAATTTTCTTAAGAGGATTGAATCTTTCTTAAATAATTAACATTGCATCACCATAGGTATAGAATCGATACTTTTCTTTAATCGCTTCTGCATAGGCTTTTTTCATAAAATCATGACCGGCAAAAGCAGAAACCATCATGAGCAATGTGGATTTTGGTGTGTGAAAATTGGTCACCATACAATTGGCGATGCTAAAGTCATAAGGAGGAAATATAAATTTATTAGTCCAGCCTTTATAGGGATTTAAAGTGCCTTGTGAGGAAACAGTACTCTCAATAGAACGCATTACAGTTGTTCCCACAGCACAAATTTTACGTCTTTTGGCTTTCCCTTGATTGACGATTTGTGCACTTTTAGCATCTACTTCAAATTCTTCAGAATCCATTTTGTGTTTTGAGAGGTCTTCAACCTCAACGGGACTAAAGGTTCCTAAACCAACGTGTAGCGTTACTTCTGCAAAGTTGATTCCTTTAATTTCCAGTCTTTTAAGCAAGTGTTTTGAAAAGTGGAGACCGGCAGTGGGTGCAGCAACTGCTCCTTCATTTTTAGCAAAAATAGTCTGGTAGCGTTCTGCATCTTCGGGCTCGACCTCACGTGTTATGTATTTTGGTAGTGGGGTTTCGCCAAGTTCAGTTAATTTTTTTCTGAATTCTTCATAGGTTCCGTCAAAAAGAAAGCGTAGGGTGCGACCTCTAGAAGTGGTATTATCAATAACTTCAGCTACCAAAGTCTCGTCATCACCAAAGTACAATTTATTTCCAATCCTTATTTTTCTCGCCGGATCAACAAGAACATCCCAAAGCCGTGTTTCTGAATTGAGCTCTCTCAAAAGAAATACTTCAATTTTTGCGCCGGTTTTTTCCTTATTTCCGTAGAGTCTTGCAGGAAAAACTTTTGTGTTATTTAAAATTAAAACGTCATCTTCTTCAAAATAATCAATCAAATCTTTGAACATCTTGTGTTCAATTGTTTGGGTTTTTCTGTCAAGCACCATCAATCTGGACTCGTCTCTGTTTAAGGTGGGGTATTCTGCAAGTAACTCCTGCGGTAAATTGAAATCAAAATGAGATAGCTTCATAAATTGTGATTGTTAAAAAGTTTGATTTTTACAAGGTTGCAAATATACAATTACAAAACAGGGGTTGTCAAGTAAAATAGAGTTTATTATTTCTTTTTTTAGATGTCTGAAAAAAGACAATAGATGAGAGACCTTTTTGTAGGTTAATTATAAAAGGATTATCTGAATGAATTAATTTGAAACCCAAGTTTTTGAAGGTCTTTCCAAAAAGCAGGATACGATTTTTCGACTACGTCTTCATTTTCAATAACAATGGGAAATAAAACGGCCAATGGCGCAAAAGCCATTGCCATTCTGTGATCGTTGTATGTTGAAATTGATATGCTATTTGAGTGGTCTCCAAATTGCTTTGACGGTGTTTCCTTAAGTGTGAAACTGTCGTTTGTTGTTTTGCAAGTGGCGCCTAGCTTTTCAAGTTCTGTTTTTAAAGCCTCTAAACGGTCTGTTTCTTTAATTTTTAGGGTATGCAAACCCTTTAATTCACAAGCCTTGTTCAAGCCAAAACAAGTTACTACAATGGTTTGTGCAATGTCTGGTGTGTCTTTTAAATCCAGTGCTAAATCAATTGGTTTTACCTCTTCAAACTTAGTTATTTTAATTCCATTTTCAAGCCATTTCGTTTCAACTCCAAAGTTTTTATAAATTTCTGAAAGTGCCGCATCTCCTTGCAAACTTTGCTTTTTAAAAGTGGTTAGGTTTATCGATGTGCCTTTCGGCGAAAGCGCAACAATTGAATAAAAATAAGAAGCTGAAGACCAGTCTGATTCAACTGTAAATGATATGTTTCCAGCCAATTTTTTCAGTGGTTTTACATAGATTGTATTCTCTTCCATTACATATCTAACCCCGAGTTCCTCTAATAAATCCAGTGTCATTTTCAAATAAGGAAAAGAGGTTTTAGTGCCCTCAAGAGTGATATTAAGTCCGTTTTTTAATATGGGTGCAATTAAAAGCAGGCCCGAAATGTATTGACTGCTCACATTGGAATTGATGGTGACTTTATTTTCAGTAATTTTTTGTCCTGTGATTTTAATGGGTGGATATCCTTCATTTTCAGTATAAGTGATATCTGCTCCAAGGTTTAAAAGTGCATCAACCTGAATGGAAATAGGCCGCTCTTTCATTCTTTGAGAACCAGTTAAAATAACTTCTCTGCCTTTTTGAGTTGCAAAATAAGCTGTTAAGAATCGCATTGCTGTACCTGCGTGGTGAATGTCAATTGTATGAGCATTTGATGCTAGTGCTTCTTTGAGTAATTGGGTATCTTGAGCAGTTGAGCAATTAGAAATTTCTATTTCAGGATAAAGTTTCTGAAGTATGAGCAATCTGTTTGATTCACTTTTTGAACCACCTATCTTAATTTCTTGATGAGGAATTGCTTTCGATAAGCTAAGAAGTATATCCATTTAATTGAAAAATAAGTCAAGTTTCTTTGTGTAAAAATACAAACAGTTAAATGAACAGCTACTTTAGTTTTTCATTATTTTGATGGCGGTTGTGGTCTCTTTTCGCTTTAAGTGCCATTTTTTTATCAAAGGCTTCTTGCAGGTCGATTCCTGTTTGATTGGCAAGGCAAAGTACCACAAAAACAACATCTGCCAGTTCTTCGCCCAGGTCTTTGCATTTATCGCTTTCCTTTTCGCTTTGCTCGCCATAGCGACGGGCGATAATGCGCGCCACTTCACCCACTTCCTCAGTGAGTTGTGCCATATTTGTGAGCTCATTGAAATACCTCACACCGTGCTGTTTGATCCAGTTATCAACTGCTGCTTGTGAATTTTTTAAATTCATTTCTATATTTTTGAGAGTGTTATTTTTTCTGAGAGTTTGGTGACTTTGGCCTCAAAAAATGCTTTGAGAGGCTCGTAAAAATCTGCGGGAACAAGTGTCGAGTTGATACTGGTATTGATTCTAAGCTGTATGTTATTATCTGTATTTGAAATCATATATTTAAAATCACCCAAACCACCGGGAAGTTCAAAAATTTCAGATTGAGGCATTGATTCTACCTGATAGCCCTCGGGAACAAAAATATTAATCATGTATGTTTCCTGTGTTGGATATTTAAAGTCGATGGGATAGCTGCGAGTTTCTGCAATAAAAGGGTTTTTAGTAGAGATTAAAAAAAACGAGGGTTGAAAAAATATTTTATCACCCATTTGATCAAAGGCATTTGTGTTTTTAAAATCATAGCTTTCAACAAAGGGTTTATAAGGGTCCTTTTTGTTTTGAGAAGTAAAGTTTGATACTGAAAAATTTAAGAACCGGTTTTCTATGTCTTCAATATACTTATCATCACTAAGTGAGGCAAAGCTTTCTCTAATTTCAAGAGCCAAATGATCTGTGTAAGTGTTTCTTAATTTCCCTTCCATTTTTCCTCCTTCATTAAGATTGACTTCCATATTTGTGACCCTCCTGGATGCATTTGTTGCCATCAAATTTATGGCTTCTGATTCTTCATCTTTTCTAACTTTGCGTCCAAACCAGTTTAGGGTTCTTTCTGGCAGTATGTTTGGAGTACTATAAGGATTTGTTGCATCAAAAAGGAAAGTTTGACCGTCCATTTCAACAGCAGAAATGAGATAGTTATAACCGTCAACAGTGGGAAAAAGAGGTATGCCGTGCCTTTTTGTGCTTACCAGTACCGGGCTTGCATACAATCCGGCATTTCTGAACATGGCAGTGAGTATCAAATTGATTTCTGCTACATTGCCTGTTCTGTTTGCATACGCTTTTTTAACGCCGTCTCTTGTATATTTTCCATAGATACCATTCCAAGCCATTTTATTTTTTAAAAATTCAAAAATTGCGACTGCTTTTTCAGGATTTGTTTTTGCTTGTGTTATGACCTGGGCAATTTCATTTTCAAAATAATTTCTTTGTTCCAGTTCTTTTCCAAAACGATCACTCTTAAAGATGTTTTTCACCACATCGTCCCAAGATTTTGAAAAAGTTTTTACTTCGGTATTTGGAAATTTTGTCCATTCCAATTCGTGTTTCATAGCGGTGAGATAATTATAAAAATTATTTAAATACTCCTCTCTTGTTATTTTCGGAACATTTTCTGCCGTATATATTGTTTTAAACAATGTGTAATTTAATGAACCCTCCTGGGTTTTATGTGAGCCAAGAGCTGAGTTTCCATCAGATTGGTTAGGTACATATCTAAAAGTAAAAAGGTTTTGCTCTCGCGACTCTTCTCTTTTTACAGGAAAAAATCCTTTATGGTATGATTTATATCCCAAATATTCAGGGGCTTCAAGTTTGTATTCAGCAAAGTTGACCGGAATGTCTTCCTGAAAGTAAAACCAAGGTAAGGATGATAAATAAGGAGAAGTCACTTTGTAAGTGTATTCGAGAACAGAACCTTCCTTCACATTGGGGAATGTAAATTTTTCTATTACCCAATTGTCATCTTGGTCCTCCTGAAATTGGCTATCACTCCTCACCCTGTCCTTAGATACTTTTTTCCCGTCAAGATTGTAAGTAAATGCCCTAAGATTTGAAAATATTTGATTGCTGCCCGCTCCAGGTCTGTATAAAGGCACTTCAACAGTAGCTTCATTAAACCCCTCTTTTTTGTAGATTTTAACTCTGGCTTCTACTTCTTGAACATACTGCCACTGGTTGTCATATTCAAAAAAGATTCTTGATTTTTTATAGAGCACAGCTGCCGGTGCCTCAGGGTCAGTGGGGTGTTCTTGCTCCATTATTTCTTCTTCTGAGACTTTTCCAAAATCAAAACGCTGGGCATTCAATAGGATACTAAAAAGTAAAATAAAAAGTGTAAAATGCAATTTCATAATTGACTTATTTTTTAATTAAAATTATTTTTAAATTATCTTGAAGGGCGGTATTGCTTAAAAATTCTCTAAAATCTGAGTAAGACTCTTTTGGGTAAGTACCGGCTTTTATTAAAAATGTTCTGGTAAAGGTTAAAGAGTGGTCCTCGTTTTCCTGAATTGTCACCTTATAATCACCAAAAGGTGCGCTTGTATTTGAAACGGTTGGCATCGCTTCAATTTTATAACCTTCTGGTAATTTTAAATCAAAAGTGGCAGTTTCATAAAAACCGCGTTTGATAATGATGGGCTGGATGCGTTCTTCATATCGGGGTGGCACAGAAGTATATTTTGAAAAGGGGTTTAGTTCCACAATAAGTCTATCGCCTGATTTTGATGCATAATTTTTAGCTGAAACCTCAACCTGCTCTTTAAAAACAACCTCTCGTTTATCATTGTCAAATTGAATATTGTTTACCTGAAGATTTCTAACATTTGCCCATCTTTTTTTGTAATAGGTGTCAATTTCAGTATTTGAATAAATAGGTAGATATTGTTTTCTATCATAATCAAGCCCTCTGGAAGAAATTTCAAGAGTAGCTGTTAAGTGACCTTCATCATCTAATGCCCCCTTTATTGAGAAAGATTCAAGATTATCTTCGTTGAGGTAGGCTGTAGTTTTTACAAGTTTACCCCCATCTGGCTTAATGATGTGTGCATAACGATTGTCTGAAAAATCTCCAATAAAACCAAAGGGATGAATCTGGCTTGTGCAGTCT
>DAINOA010000057.1:0-13401 GCA_036735625.1 Planktosalinus sp.
TAAATCGCTTTTCAAAATATATCCCTCAAAGCGGTTGCAAATATAGTACTGTTTTAGTAGTGAGCAAGTAAAATTTCAAACTATTATAAAGAAACTTTACAGTTAAAATCTAACTTACTGAAAACGATTAATTTGTACTTGAATATAATTTTAGCGAACTACTAAGATACGAAAAAAAATAAAATTTCAAAGTAAATTTAGATTATTTACTCATCCATTTTTCTTTTAAATCAAAATAGTTTAAGGGAGTAGCAGGGTGCTGAAGTTCAAGTACTCCCTCTTGAAATCCACGTTGAAGAATATCTTCGATAAGAAAATCTTCTTTAACAGTCTCAGGCAGAAATTCAGATTTTAAGGAAATATCAAACATACTGGCTGTAGAATTGTACCAAAAAGCTCTCCAACCCGTTCTTAAATCTTTAACCAAATCAAATACTGTAATTCCTGTTTGACGATGTATGAGCTTTACCAATATTCGGCCTTCACTTCGTGTGAGCTTTTTAAGTTCATCGGTGAACTCTTCTTCTATGTATTTTTGAATTCTTTTGGTGTAAATGCGTCGATCTCGATTTGATTCTAATGTTTCAAGCCTCTCGTTCATAGTGTACAATCTGTCTGCTGCAAGCTTTGCATAGGGATACACCTTTCGGGTTCTTCGCCTTAGAATAAGATAAGCTCTTCTTTCTGTAGCTGAATCAAATTTTAAATTATTTAATAAAAAAACTTCTTCCAGGTCAATAAATTGTCTGGGAAGCGTATCACCGTCAATAATCATATATATGTATTCTGAGGTATCATTTTTAATATATCGATACTCATCATCATCTTGTGCCACACTAATATATGATACCAGTAGTAAAAAAAGGCAACTTAACTTTGTCATAAATTCATTTGATTTTGGAGCTAATGACTAAAATCATTCCAAAATTAAACATTAAATCTACTTGTATTATTAAATTCTTATTAATATTGGTATTTTCGCTCAAAAAATAAAACCATGGCAAAATCGATACTCAACAAAAAATCACTTACTTTTCTTGAAAACTATTTAAACAACGCATCTCCAACCGGATATGAATCTGAAGGACAAAAACTTTGGATGAATTATCTTAAGCCTTATGTTGATAGTTTTATTACAGACAACTATGGCACAGCTGTCGGGGTTATTAACCCAAATGCAAAATACAAAGTAGTGATTGAAGGGCATGCAGATGAAATTTCCTGGTATGTAAATTATATAACCGATAATGGTTTGATCTATGTGATTAGAAATGGAGGTAGCGACCATCAAATAGCTGCTTCAAAACGGGTTAACATTCATACCAAAAATGGAATTGTACAAGGTGTTTTTGGATGGCCTGCCATACATACCCGAAAAAGCAAAGAAAAAGAACAATCTCCAAGTCTTGACAATATTTGTATTGACGTGGGCTGCTCAAACAAAGAAGAAGTTTTAAAGCTGGGCGTTCATGTGGGTTGTGTTATTACTTATCCCGATACCTTTTTCGTTTTAAACGAAAACAAATTTGTGTGCCGAGCACTTGATAACCGTATGGGCGGATTTATGATTGCTGAAGTGGCCCGCCTTTTAAAAGAAAATAAGAAAAAGTTACCTTTTGGTTTGTATATCACAAATTCAGTTCAGGAAGAGATTGGTTTAAGAGGTGCCGAAATGATTACACAAACGATAAAACCAAATGTCGCCATCGTTACAGATGTTTGCCATGACACGACCACTCCAATGATTGAAAAGAAAACCGAAGGTGAAACCAAAATTGGTGACGGCCCTGTAATTTCCTATGCGCCAGCCGTTCAAAATAAATTGCGTGAGCTACTTATTGAAACTGCCGAAAAAAATAAAATCCCTTTTCAAAGAATGGCTTCATCTCGATCAACCGGAACAGATACTGATGCTTTTGCTTACAGCAATGGCGGTGTACCTTCTGCTTTAATATCACTCCCTTTGCGATATATGCATACAACGGTAGAAATGGTGCATAGGGAGGATGTAGAAAACGTCATCAAATTGATCTATGAGTCTGTTTTGAACATTAAAAACGGACAAAGTTTTAATTATTTTGATTAGTTTGATTTTTGTTGTTTAGACGATTGAAAAACAAGCTTACATATATAAGTTTTTTTTTATATTGGACAATCTCCGGTCAAATCATTGATACCTTAAATCACTCAAGCTTTATCACGCCTGAGTTTATGATAGGACAACTTTCTGAACCCAATACTGATTTTCCAGATGTTGGCACACAGAAATCCTTTTATCTTAATTTTGGAAGTTTTCATAACGCAGAAGACCAGGAATGGGTATACCGACTAAACTACCCAAAAACAGGGCTCCTTTTTGGTATCTCAGATTATAGTAATGCTGAGTTTGTTGGGAAATCCTATTCTTTTATTCCAAACACTGAATTTAATTTTTTAAAAAGTAAACGATTTAATCTTCTTTTTGGACTGGGTATTTCATACCACAATGTAAAATATAATATAAGGACAAATCCACTTAACAAAGGAATTTCAACAGAGATTGCCTGGGCTTTTAGAGGTTCACTTTTATATGAGTTGTGGAAGCTTGAAAATGCTACATTTAAATTGGGTTTAAATTATTTACACCACTCAAACGGTCACGTTAAATTACCCAACCAGGGTTATAATTCATTTCTGCTGGGGCTCTCCTATGAAATAGAATATTCCAATGGAGACGGGTTTCCAAAAGTTTATTTAAAAAAAGTTCCAACGGGCAGATCATTACATAATTTCTATTCGTTTCGGTTTGGATTGGGGCAAAATGTGCTCTCTGAAATTTTTAATGATAAAAAAGAAATTTACTCTGCGGCTTTTACTTACGGAAAGGTTATTAATAAAACATACAAGTTTGGCATTGGTGTCAATTACCGTTTTTATGGACATTATTATGATTACATAAAAAATGAGGAAGAGTTGATAGTTGAGCGTTACCCCCAATTCATAGAAAACCCATTTGGTTATGCTACAAACTTTGGAGTTTTTGGGACAGGTGAATTATTAATGAACCATTTTGGAGTCGAGTTTCAGTTGGGACTTAATATATACAAACCATTTTATCAGGTGGATTGGATTTTAAATCAAGGGTATGTTTTTATAGCAACTGATGAAGAGCAAAATCCTTTTATAGCTGTGGTTTATGGAGAATTAGACTGGTATTATGAAATTAAAAGAACTGTTTCCAGCAGACTGGGATTAAAGTATTATTTGGTTGGAACAGACAAAAACCCCAAACACAATTTTTATGTTGGCGCTCACATCAATGCAAACCTGGGACAGGCTGATTTCAATGAGCTGAGTTTTGGATATGTGTATAGTTTTAATTTTAGAGAAAAGGGTTATTCCCCTGAAAAATAGCGCATCACATTCTTTTCAATACGTTCTACTATATTGGTCACATCGGCTTTTATAAAAGGCTCACCTGTAATGTTTTCATACAATTCAATATAACGTTCTGAAACACTTTCAACATATTCATCAGACATAAAGGGCACTTGCTGTCCTTCTTTTCCCTGAAAGCCATTTTGTATTAACCATTGTCTTACAAATTCTTTAGAAAGTTGCTTTTGTGCCTCTCCCCTGTTTTGTCTTTCCTGATACCCTTCAGCATAAAAGTAGCGTGAAGAATCGGGCGTGTGAATTTCGTCTATCAAAAGAATTTTTCCTTCTTTGGTTTTACCAAATTCATATTTTGTATCAACTAATAAAAGTCCTCTGGATGCTGCTATTTCAGTGCCTCGTTGAAAAAGCTTGTATGTATAATCTTCTAATATTGCATAATCTTCTGCCGAAACAACACCTCTTTTTAAAATTTCTTCTTTAGAAATATCCTCATCGTGATCTCCTTTTTCAGCCTTGGTTGCGGGGGTAATTATTGGAGATGGAAATTTGTCGTTTTCAATCATATTCTCGGGCATGTTGACACCACATAGAATTCTTTTTCCAGACTTATATTCTCTTGCGGCGTGACCGCTTAAATAGCCTCTTATCACCATTTCAACTTTAAATGGTTCACAGACAAGACCAATAGCTACATTGGGGTCTGGGGTTGCTATAAGCCAGTTTGGAACAATGTCTGCAGTAGCATCCATCATTTTTGTTGCAATCTGATTGAGAATTTGTCCTTTAAAGGGAATTCCCTTTGGCAATACCACATCAAAAGCACTAATGCGGTCTGATGCCACCATTAACAAAAGGTCATTTTCAAGGGTATAAACATCTCTCACTTTACCGTGATATACTTTTTTTTGTCCCGGAAAACTAATTGGTGTACTTGTTAAGGTATTGTTCATTTAATCTACATTTTCTATTGCCTTGTAAGCTGCTATTACCTCCTTGACCAATCTGTGTCTTATAACATCTTTATCATCTAGGAAAATGATTCCTACACCATTTACGTCTTTAAGTACAAGTAAAGCCTCTTTCAATCCAGAGATGACTCTTCTGGGCAGGTCAATTTGACCGGGATCACCTGTAATCATAAACTTTGCATTTTTTCCCATTCGGGTTAAAAACATTTTCATTTGTGCGTGTGTGGTGTTTTGGGCTTCATCGAGTATCACAAATGCGTTATCAAGTGTGCGACCACGCATAAAAGCAAGCGGAGCAATTTGAACTACTCCTTTTTCAATGTAAGATGCAAGGGTTTCATGTGGTATCATATCTCTCAAGGCATCATACAAGGGCTGCATATACGGGTCGAGTTTTTCCTTGAGGTCACCCGGAAGGAACCCCAGGTTTTCCCCTGCCTCAACAGCCGGCCGTGTTAGAATTATACGCTTTACTTGTTTTTCTTTAAGTGCTTTTACAGCAAGTGCAACACCTGTATAAGTTTTTCCTGTCCCTGCAGGGCCCACAGCAAATACCATATCGTTTTTTTTCATTAAATCGACCAGTTTGCGCTGGTTGACGGTAATTGCTTTTACTTGCTTTCCGCCCACACCATGAACCAGTATTTCGCCACTGCTAACAGGGGTCTCATAATCCTCTTTTCTTTCACTGGTAATGATGCGCTCAATTACATTTTCATCAAGCTTGTTGTATTTGACAAAATGCTCCATTAACATGGTGAATTTTTTGTCAAATTCTTCCAAAAGTTCTTCATCACCAAAGACCGTCAAACGGTTTCCTCGAGCGACAATTTTTAACTTGGGATAATACTTTTTTAATAAATTGATGTTGGAGTTTTGTTGCCCAAATAATTCACTGGGACTTATCTCTGTAATTTCTAGAATAAGTTCGTTCAAAAGCAGTTGTTTATTTAATGAAATGTCTTATTTATTGATTAAGTTTGTACTACAAATCTAATGTATTTTTGTGGTTACCTCAAGGGATTGAGGTTAAAAAAATATCAACAATTTATCTATGCCAATTATAACACTTACGACCGATTTTGGAGAGAAAGATCATTTTGCAGGTGCGGTTAAAGGGGCTATTTATAGTGAATTAGAAGACATAAAAATTGTTGATATCTCTCACTCTGTTTCTCCTTTTCACATTACGGAAGCTGCTTATATAATTCAAAATGCCTATAAAAGTTTTCCAAAAGGAACCATTCATATCATTGGTATCGATTCTGAATTAACTCCAGAAAACAAACACATTGCTGTTTTGCTGGACGGGCATTATTTTTTATGTGCAGATAATGGTATTATTTCGCTTATCGCACAGGACTTGCGACCAAAAAAAATTGTTGAAATTAATATACATAACCGGGTGTTGTCTGACTTTCCTGTACTGGATGTTTTTGTAAAAGTTGCTTGTCACATTGCCAGAGGAGGAACTTTGGACGTAATTGGAAAAGAAATTTTTGATATTAAAGAAATGAAAGGATTTACTCCTGCCGTTTATTCAAAACAAATTGTGGGTAGTGTGCATTACATTGACAACTATGGGAATGTAGTGGCAAACATCACCAAAAAACTTTTTGAAAAAGTGGGTAAAGGAAAACCCTTCACAATCACAGCACGCACCGTTAAATTCAAAACGGTTTATGCTAAATACAGCGATGCAATCGACTTTAACTCACCTCCTGACAATAGAGAAGAAGACGGAAAAAAACTTGCTATATGGAACGCATCAGGCTTTCTGGAACTGGCTATTTACAAAAGCAACCCTCAAACTGTGGGCAGTGCTTCTACCCTTTTTGGTCTTTATTTTAGAGATACTATCACTATCGATTTTGAATCTTAAGTTATCACTATGTTTATTAGAATTGTAAAAATGAAGTTTCAGCCTGATAAAATTGTCTTTTTTCTTGAAAATTTTGAGGAAGTAAAAGAAAAAATAAGACACTTTCCGGGTTGTCTTCACCTTGAACTCTATCGTGACAAAAATAACACAAACGTCTTTTTCACATATAGCAAATGGAAAGAAGAAACTGCTCTTGAAAACTACAGAAAAAGTGAACTTTTTAAAAGTGTGTGGAGCGTAACCAAACCTATGTTCTCAAAAAAAGCCAAAGCCTGGAGTGTAGATGTGACTGAGAGTTTGTGAGTTTGTAAATTTTAAATTTAGAAATTTTCTTGACATTCAAAACTGCTAGATTCTTTAAAGGAATAGTACTTTGAGATTTTAAATTTTATTTACTCAATACCTCAATCATTGCTTTTGCTTTTAGAAGGCATTCTTCATATTCATTTTCTGGAGTTGATTTAATTGTGATGGCACTTCCCACTGAAAAGCTGAGATATTTGTTTTGTTGGTTGTATAAAATACTTCTTATGACCACATTAAAATCAGCATTTCCTTGCGGCGAAATATAACCCACCGCTCCACTGTAAAGTCCGCGTTTTGTTTCTTCTAACTTTTCAATAATTTTCAAAGCACTTACTTTAGGTGCTCCCGTCATACTTCCAATTGGGAATGTAGTTTTTAGTACATCAACAATGGATGTTGTTTCTGCTACCTCTGAAGTTACAGTACTTACTAACTGATGTACTTGTTTGAAGGAATATAAACCACAAAGTTCTTCAACTTTTACGCTTCCTTTTGACGCTGTGCGAGAAAGGTCGTTACGCACCAAGTCTGTAATCATTATGTTTTCAGAGAGTTCCTTCTCATTGGTTTGAAGTGCTTTGGCAAGTTTTTTATCTTCAATAGCAAACTTGGATCTCTTTGCGGTTCCTTTTATGGGCTGTGATATGATTTTTATTCCTAGTTTTTTTAAATAACGTTCCGGTGAGGCCGAAAGAAGATATTGTTCTTCCAGTTTTAAAAATGCAGCAAAGGGTGGCGATGATATCTCATTTAATAGTTCATAAGTTTTAAACGGGTTTATTCCTGCATTCTCAGCATAAAACTCTTGACAAAAATTAGCTTCATAAATATCGCCCATCTGAATATGGTGAAGCATTTGTTTCACTTTTTCAATATAAGTTTGTTTTGAAAGCCGTGATTGTATTTTTGGAGGATTGCATTCCAAAATTTCGCCTTGAGCTATAAAATTTAAGATGTTCTGATAATCTACTTCTACCTCATCAGAAACTAAATTTAAATAGTGTATTTGCAGAATAGCCCCATTGATTAAGAATAATTTCTTAGGTTGAAAAAAATATAAATCTGGGAACAATACAAAATCAAAATTTGTGGATGTTAAGTCTTCAACATCATTTTTTAAATCATACGTGAGATATCCAAAAATCCAATCATTAGTTGCTTTTCTGTACTCTTCCAGCTTGTCAAAGGCGTCGTTATAGTCTGTTTTTACGGCGGTGAGTGCATCTGCTGCAAGAATAAAATCAAAGCTTGAATACAGTTGATTTACTTTGTTAAATTCAGGGTTGGAATCCAAACATACCAGTTCATCAAATTGTTGTGCCCAAGAAAGTAGTTTCCTTTTAAAATCCGCCGGATTCTCTAAAGATATTTTCTTAATCGTTCGCAACTAACTCTTTATTTGATGTTCAAAATTTTGAAGTATGTCTGTAAAGCCCGGTGCCAGGGTTTCATTTGTTATTCTGTTTTCTGTTTCAGAAAAATTTTCATTGAACGATGGAAAGCTAAAACTTTCAACTACAATTCCGTTGTATCGGTTGGTCATTACGTTTTTGACATATTCCAACGATTTTGCGGCACCACCTCTTCCCGGTGAAGTGCTCATCAATAATATTTTTTTGTTTTCGAGAAACTTATATTTGATGCGTGATAACCAGTCTAATATATTTTTGAAAAAGGCAGAAGTTGCACTGTTGTGCTCATTAACAGAAACAATGAGGGCATCTGCTTTTTCAATTTCGTTAAGAAGGAGCTTTAAATTAACTGAAAATCCTTTTTCTTTTTCTAGGTCTTCACTATAAACTTCCAATGGAAAATCTGTTAACTTAATGATTTTCACTTCATGTAAATTAATTTGAGAAGCAGCAAATTTGACTAATTTTTGGTTTATTGAATTGCTACTGTTAGATCCTGCAAAAGCTAAAATTTTTGTCATCCTTATTTACACAAAAACGGTATTTTTAATATTTAACTCTATTTGTTTAGTACACGACAAAATTTAATTTCGAAGGATTTTCCTCGATTTGTTTTCCCTTCCGCCAGTCGGCGGATGAAATCGAGGAAAATCAGACTCCCTTTAGGGTTGGGGCAAAACTGATTTTCCGACAAATTAATGCTTTATCAAATTTTGTCGTGTACAAAATTCTATTTAAGTTACAAAAATACCCAAAATCCTACGAAAAGCTGTTAGCAGAATCCTAAATCTAAAATAAGCGTACCTTTGCTTCTATAAAAAATTATAGATTTTGACTTTTGAAGATTTAAATATAACAACGCCCCTGCTTAATGCCCTCAAAGACCTGGGAATTGAAATCCCCACACCCATTCAGGAACAGTCGTTTTCTGTGGTGATGTCAGGCAGGGATATGGTGGGTATTGCGCAAACAGGAACCGGAAAAACCTTTGCTTATATGCTCCCCATTTTAAGGATGCTCCCTTATTCCCGACAAGAAAACCCAAGGGTATTGGTTTTGGTTCCCACCCGCGAACTCGTGTTACAGGTGGTTGAAGAGACTGAAAAACTGGCTAAATATTCCAACCTTCGGGTGCTGGGTGTGTATGGAGGCACCAATATCAACACACAAAAAAAGGCGGTTGCCGAAGGGCTTGATGTGATCGTCGCAACCCCGGGCAGACTCTATGACCTCGCTGTGAGCCGGGTATTGCAGTTAAAATCCATTCAAAAGCTTGTTATTGATGAAGTGGATGTGATGCTCGATTTGGGCTTTAGGCATCAACTGGTGAATATCTTTGACATCCTCCCAAAGCAGCGGCAAAACATTCTTTTTTCGGCTACTATGACTGAAGATGTGGAGGAACTACTCACTGTTTTCTTTAAAAACCCCGAAAAAGTCTCTGTGGCTTTGAGTGGCGAACCCCTTAAAAATATCGAACAGAGTGTCTATCACGTGCCCAATTTTTACACCAAAGTAAACCTGCTGCTGGATTTGCTCGCTGATGCGGAAACCTACTCAAAAGTATTGCTCTTTGTCAAAAACAAAAAAGTAGCCGACCTGCTTTTTGAATTACTCGACGAAAAATTCAAAGAAGAACTCTGTGTCATTCACTCAAATAAAACCCAAAATTACAGGATAAGAAGTATCAGGCAGTTTGAAGCCGGTGAAAACCGCATCCTTGTTGCAACAGACGTGATGGCACGCGGACTCGATTTTGAAAATATTTCCCACGTGTTTAATGTCGATACCCCTGATTATCCCGAGAACTACATTCACCGAATTGGTAGAACAGGACGCGCTGAACGTATGGGAAGAGCGATTGTATTGACAACACCTGCTGAAGAACAAAGTCTGGAAGCCATTGAAGCATTGATGCAATTAAAAATCACCCCTCTCGAGATGCCATCAACAGTTGAAGTTTCTGATAAGCTCACTTATGAAGAACGCCCTGTGATTAAAGAAATAAACAACCCAAACAAACGAAGCAAAAACGACGAAGACGCATCAGGTCCTGCTTTTCATGAGAAAAAAGACAAAAACAAAAAAGAAAACCTTGGAGGTTCCTACCGAAGGGAAATCGCCAAAAAATATAAAAAACCCAAAACAAGGGGAGATAAAAATTACAATAAACGAAACAAGAAAAAATAAACACCATGTTTGTCAAGCCCATTAAAGAAGTCACAAAGTTCACACGCCCTTTACAAACAATCACACGCGCTTACGGTAATAAACACATTACACCAGGCTTGTCAACCTTGTTCTTTGTAAACGAAATGGGGACCGCAATAACCTGCAAACATGTCTCTCAACTCATCATTGCATCAGACCAACTCAATAAACGATTTTCAGATTTTAAAGCAGAAGTTGCAAAACTACCTAGAGATCATACATTTAAGAGAAACCTAAAAGGGCTTGAATTAAAATACAAGTATAAAAAGGACACTACCGTACAGATTAAAAACAGCTTTATGGGTGCTGTTGATCGTTTTGATCAAATCACAGTAAAACAACACCCCAAATATGACCTTGCTATTGTTCAGTTAAAAGGATTTAACGAAATTAAATATGAAGGTTTTGCTCGTTTTTTAAAAGACACTTCAAAAATAGAACAGGGAAAATACTTGTGCAGGTTGGGATTTCCCTTTCCTGAATTCAATAATTTTATATATGATGAATCTCAGGATGACATTCAGTTTGACCCTTCAAAAAGAGCGATAGTTCCCATTTTTCCAATCGATGGAATTGTCACCAGAAATGTTGTTGAAAACAATGAACTAATGGGCATAGAAATGAGTACGCCCGGTTTGAGAGGACAAAGCGGCGGACCTCTTTTTGATGAAAACGGTATTATTTATGGAATGCAACAAAGCACTAAACACCTCCATTTAGGATTTGATATTGAAGACAAAGAACTATTGATAAAAGGTGAATTGAAAAAAATCAACGATTATGCATTTCTTCATTTGGGACAGTGCATAAGAGTGGATATTATCAAAGATTTTCTCAGGCTCAATCAGGTGAAATTTTATGAAGAATAAAATTTGAAGTTGAATCCAATGGGAACTAACTCCATTCTTTTTAGTTAACTACATTTTCTAAAATAATAACCGTTTTTTAAGTAAATTTAACCAAGCTTACAACTAAAAGACATGGATGGCTCCCTAAAACTGAAGTTGATTAAAACAATTCACACCCTCATCTGGGTCTTTTTCAATTGTGTGATTTTTTATTTGCTTTATGCCGTCCTGGTCAATAAGATTGATAAATGGGTTTGGATTTGTTTGGGTCTTATTTTATTGGAAGGATTGGTTTTACTCATTTTTAAATCCGTTTGTCCCATTACGCTCGTTGCAAGAAAATATTCAGATTCCCAAAAGCACAACTTTGATATTTATTTACCCAATTGGCTGGCAAAATACAACAAGCAAATTTATACAACCATTGTAATTTTTGCAATTATACTATTGATTTACAGGCTAATTAATATTACTTAATCATGATTTCAATAAAAAGAACCACCTCAGCAAACAGCGACTTTATTTCTTTGGTAAAACGACTTGATGAAGATCTTAAATTCAGGGATGGTGACGAGCATCTTTTTCATGCACAGCACAATAAAATTGATACCATTAAACATGTGGTGGTTGCTTACAAAAATGAGGTCGCTGTGGGTTGTGGTGCTTTTAAACACTTTGACGGCGAGACTGCAGAAGTGAAGCGAATGTTTGTTTCGCCACAATGCAGAGGTGAAGGAATTGCTACAAAAATCCTTAACGAACTGGAACTTTGGGCACTTGAATTAAACTATAAAGCTACTGTTCTTGAAACAGGCGTCAAATATCCTGAAGCCCTTGCCCTTTATCAAAAGCATGGCTACAACCCCATTCCCAGATATGGTCAATATGAAGAGGTATTAAGCAGTCGATGTTTTCGAAAAATTCTTATTTGACATTGGTAAATCATTCATAATCATTACTTTTATAGTAACCAACAAAAACAACAAAACCAATGAATCCCATTTTAAGAAACATCCTGGCGGTGATTGCAGGCATTGTAATTGGCGGTACCGTCAATATGCTTATCATCAATTTTAGCGGAACGATAATCGCTCCACCTGAAGGCGTGGACACCACCACCGCAGAAGGACTCAAAGAAGGCATACACCTCTTTGAACCCAAACATTTTTTAATACCTTTTCTTGCCCATGCACTAGGTACTTTTGTTGGTGCATACCTTGCCGCTCGTATAGCTGCCAGTCATAAAATGAAGTTTGCAATAGCCATTGGCTGTGTTTTCCTTCTTGGAGGCATTGGTGCGGTATTTATGATTCCCGCTCCTTTATGGTACAATATCACAGATTTAGTGCTTTCTTATATCCCAATGGCTTGGCTTGCAGGCCGATTGGCTTTAAAATCAAAAATCTAAATTTAATAATAAACGATGGCTAATATTAAAACAAAACCTACAAAAGCAAGTGTAACAGATTTTATTAATACTGTCGAAAATATCCAAAAACGGAAAGACAGTTTTGAGTTAGTAAAATTAATGAAAGAAATTTCAGGTGAAGAACCCTATATGTTTGGTTCTTCAATTGTAGGGTTTGGAAGTTACCATTACAAATACAACAGCGGTCATGAGGGAGACGCTCCATTGATTGGCTTTTCGCCAAGGAAAACCGCAATCTCCTTGTATGCATTTACCGGTTTGGACGAACACAAACACCTACTCGATTCTTTAGGGAAATTCAAAATGGGTAAAGCCTGTATCTATATTAAAAAACTGGAGGATATTGATTTACAAACGCTTACTAAAATGATGAAACAAACAATAACCTTTCTTGAAACCACACATCAACGACAAAAAAATTCCATCTCTTGAAAACACTTGAATTTACAATAAACATCAAAGCATCACTTCAAAAAGTGTGGCAATGTATGTGGGAGCCTGAAAATTACAAATTATGGATCAGCCCTTTTGGTGAAGGAAGTCATTATAAAACAGATCAATTTTCCAAAGGCGCTAAGATACATTTTCTCACACCCCAAGGCGAAGGGATGAATTGCAATATTTTAGAAATTGAAAAACACAAAAAAGTGGTATTTGAGTATATGAGTGCTATCAAATCCTTTAAGGAAATTCCATTTGACCCCGAATATGACTGGACTGGAGCAAGAGAAAGTTATTCCCTTCAAAAAATTCAAAACGGCATCAAACTCACTATACAGATTGACACAGACCCCATCCATATCGATTTTATGAATTCAACTTTTCCAAAAGCAATGCAATTGCTCAAACAACTATCTGAATAAATACCAAAAACCACTCAGAAAATCAAACGATTACTGAGTGGTTTTTTTTATTGTTGTGGAAAAGCATTGAGCTTACATACAACTTGCTAACTCTTGCTTTTTTG